>DAIPLF010000219.1:0-4437 GCA_036769375.1 Candidatus Aminicenantota bacterium
GTCGCCCAGGCCATCGCCTCCCATCACCGGGATGTCGATTTTCCTTCGGTCGAGGCCGTCCTCGTCCAGGCCGCGGACACCTTATCGGCGGCGCGGCCGGGCGCGCGGCGCGAGCTCCTCGAAACTTACATCAAGCGGCTGGAGAAGCTCGAAGAGATCGCCCACTCTTTCGAAGGGGTTTCAAAGGCGTTCGCCCTGCAGGCCGGCCGGGAGATCAGGATCATCGTCGAAAGCCAGAAGGTCTCCGACGACCGCGCCGCTCTGGTGGCGAAGGACATCGCCCAGAAGATCAAGAACGAGCTCGATTACCCCGGGCAGATCAAGGTCACCGTCATCCGCGAGATGAGGGCCGTGGAATATGCCAGATAAGCTGGGCTTCCTTTTCATCGGGGACATCATCGGGCACCCGGGACGCCGGGCTCTGCGCAAATTTCTGCCCCGGTTGAGGGAGAGGTATTCGCCGGATTTCATCGTGGCCAACGGCGAAAACTCAGCCGGCGGTGTGGGGATCACCGAGGAGGTGGGAGCGGAGCTCCTCGGGCTGGTCGATGTGCTCACTTCGGGCAATCATGTCTGGGACAAGAAAGAGGCCCTTCCTTACCTTGAGCGGCAGCCCCGGCTGCTCAGGCCGGCCAACTATCCTCCCCTGAATCCCGGCCGGGGCTCCTATATCCTGGAGAGTCCAAGAGGCTGGAAGGCAGGAGTGCTGAACCTTCAGGGAAGGGTTTTCATGGAGGCGCTCGATTGCCCGTTCCGGGTGGCCGACAGTGAAGTGGCCAAGCTCCGGGCCGTGACGCCCATCATCGTCGTCGATTTCCACGCCGAGGCCACTTCGGAAAAACAGGCCCTCGGCTGGTACCTCGATGGCAAAGTCTCGGCCCTCATCGGGACCCACACCCATGTCCCCACGGCCGACGAACGCATCCTGCCCCGAGGCACCGCCTGTATCACGGACGTCGGCATGGTGGGAGGATACCGCTCTGTCATCGGCATCCGGCCGGAGCAGGCGGTGGCCCGCTTTCTCACGGCGCGGCCGCAGCGCTTCGAGCCGGAAAAAGAAGGCTTGGTCCTCTCCGCGGTGTTCATCGAAGTGAATGCCGCGACCGGCCGGGCCCTCTCGATACGCCGGGAGATGATCGTCGAGGAGAGCGGTGATTGACGAGAGCCTGGTGAAGCCCGACCGGATCTACACGGTCTCGGAGATCACCCGGCTGGTGAAGCTTGAGGTCGAGAACGCTTTCCCTCTCCTCTGGGTCGAGGGGGAGATATCCAATTTGGGGCGCCCCCCTTCCGGCCATCTCTACTTCACCCTCAAGGACGAGCAGTGCCAGCTCCAGGCCGTGATGTGGCGGAGCAACGTCCGGCAATTGAAGTTCGAGCTCAAGGATGGCTTGAAAGTGGTCTGCCGGGGAAAAGTGAGTATTTATGAGGCCCGCGGGCAATACCAGCTCATGGCGGACCTTATCGAGCCAAAAGGGAAGGGAGCGCTCCAACTGGCCTTCGAACAGCTCAAGGAAAAACTCCGGGCCGAAGGCCTTTTCGACCCCAAGCACAAGAAGTCCCTGCCGCTTTTCCCCAAGAAGGTCGGGATCGTGACCTCGCCGCGCGGGGCCGCCATCATCGACATCCTGAGGACCCTGGAACGGCGATTTGCCCGGCTCCATATCCTTATTTATCCGGCCAAAGTTCAGGGGGAAGGCGCCGCCGAAGAGATCGTCGAGGGCATCGATTATCTGGGGCGTCAGCCGGACATCGACGTCCTCATCGTCGGCCGCGGAGGAGGGTCGATCGAGGACCTCTGGGCCTTCAATGAAGAAAAAGTGGCCCGGGCGATTTTTCGCTCCCCTGTCCCGGTCATCTCTGCTGTGGGCCATGAAGTCGACTATACCATCGCCGATTTCGTCGCTGACATCCGGGCCTCAACGCCGTCGGTGGCGGCCGAGATCGTGATCAAAGAAGAGCAGGCGCTCGTTGACCGGCTCGATGGACTGCACAGACGGCTGGCCCAAAACGTGCTCTATTTCCTCCAGGGCAGAAAGCAGCTCGTCATGAACCTCAGTCAGCATCGCATCTTCCACAATTTCCGGATCGCCCTTTACGGCTTAGAACAGCGGGTGGATGAGCTCGAGCAGAGGGCCAGGGACGTCTTCCGGAAAAAGAAAATGCAGCTCGCTGAGAACCGGCACTCGCTGGCGCTCTTTGATGAGAAGATGATTGCGGCTGTCCGGAGCCTCCTCCAGAACCTGACGGCGCGCTGGGACAAGCTTTCCCTCGAGCTCCACAACCTCAGCCCGTTGAACATATTGAAAAAAGGTTACACCCTGTGCTGGAAGGACGACCTCCGGCTCATCCGGAGGATTGAAGACGTCGACCCGGATAAGGAGGTCACCGTAGCATTCTACAAGGGTGCGTTCACCTGCCGGGTCAGCGGCATCGACCCGGAGACGCGGCTCGAGGACCGCCTGACAAAGGAGAAAAAATGACCAGCCTGAGCTTCGAAAAGGCCCTGACTGACCTTGAGAGCATTGTCCAGAAGCTGGAAAAGGGAGGGCTCTCCCTGAACGAATCCCTGGCCCTCTTTGAGAAAGGGGTCAAGCTGGCCAAGTACCTGCGGGAAGAGCTGGGGAAGGCCGAGAAAAAAGTTGAGATCCTGCTCAAGGACGAAAAGGGAGAGGTCCGGAAGGAGCCCTTTGACCTCGACCGGGAAGTGGGTTTTTCCTCGGAGAAAGAAGAACAAAACGAAGAGGACGAGGAGGATGAGAAGGAAGACGAAGACGAAGAGGAGGAGACTCCCTTCTGAGCTCATGCAAGTCCAAGAAAGCTTGGCCGCGAAAAAACGCCTGATCGAGAGCGAGCTCAAGCGGCTCCTCTTGCGGGACGCTTCCCCCCTCTCCCGGGTGATGCGCTACGCCGTCCTTCCGGGGGGCAAGCGGTTCCGTCCTCTTCTGCTTCTTTCCTCCGGCGCCTGTTTCGGCGTCCCACCCCGCCCGCTCCTCCCGTTTGCCTGCGCCATAGAGCTCATTCACAATTACTCCCTTGTCCACGATGACCTTCCCTCAATGGATAACGACGACTTCAGGCGGGGCAAGTTGACCTGCCACCGGGCTTTCGGCGAAGACCTGGCCATCCTCGCCGGGGACGGGCTGCTGACACTCGCTTTCGAGGTGATGACCGGAGCCGATGTGCCCGCGGATGCGCTGCCGCGGAAGCAGGAGGCCATCCGGACGATCAGTCGCAGCGCCGGTGTCCGCGGGTTGATCGGCGGCCAGGTGCTGGACATCACTTTGAAGCCGCGGGAGATCACCCGGCCGAAAATCGATGAGCTGATCCTCAAAAAGACAGGAGCGCTGATCGCCGCCGCAGTCGAGGTGGGGGCTATCCTCGGCCGGGCCCGTCCGGCCGAGAGGAGAGCCATCCTGGACTACGGAAAGAACGTCGGGCTGGCCTTTCAAGTCCGGGACGATATACTGGACTCAGACGGCAAAAAGAAAACAGGCCACCGGGAACGCCCCGATTACGTCGCCTTCGCTGGACGCGAGAAGGCCGGCAAAAGGCTACTGGACCTGGTCCGTAGCGCCGTCGACTCTCTCAGGCCATTTTCGTCCCGGGCCGAAGAGCTCCGCTGGCTCGCCGTTTCTCTCCTTGAGCCCGAGAGGGAGGCCGTCCGTGCCTAAGATCATCGATTCCATCCGCAGTCCGCAGGACTTGAAGAAGCTCCCGCAGGATAAGCTTCCCCTCGTCGCGTCTGAGATCCGGGCCATAATACTGGATGTCGTTTCCAGGAACGGCGGACATTTGGCTTCCAACCTGGGCGCTGTGGAGCTGACAATCGCCCTCCACTATGTGTTCGATTCTCCCCGCGACACGATCATCTGGGATGTCGGTCACCAGTGCTACACCCACAAGATCCTGACCGGACGGAGGGAGCGGTTTTGCACTTTGCGCCAGCACCAGGGCATTCTGGGATTTCCCGACCGGGGGGAAAGCGAGCACGATATTTATAATACGGGTCATGCCTCGACCGCCCTCTCGGCTGCCCTGGGAATCGCCGTGGCCAGAGACAAGCGCAAGGACGACCATAAGGTCATCGCCGTGGTCGGCGACGGCGGCCTGACCGGCGGCGTCGCCTGGGAGGCGCTTAACCAGATCGGCCACCTCCGCGAGCCGGTCATCATCGTGCTCAATTACAACGAGATGTCGATCTCGCCGAACGTGGGCGCCATGTCCAAGTACCTCTCCTACCTCGTCTCCGGCCAGCATTATATCAGGATCAAAGACCATGCCAAATCCATCCTCAAATCCATCCCGGCCGTCGGCCAGCCCATCATCAGGGTCGGCCGGGCGCTGGAAGATACCGTCAAAAAAGTCTTCTTCCCCGGGCTGGTCTTCGAGGAGCTGGGCATCCGCTATGTCGGGCCGGTCCAGGGCCACAGCCTT
>DAIPLF010000220.1:0-4429 GCA_036769375.1 Candidatus Aminicenantota bacterium
CGTAGTATTCGATTATCCCGGCGCCGGCCTGGGCCGTGCAGGAGCCGAGACGTCCTTGGTCCTCGACCGGCGAGCACCACTCCCTCAGGTCGGCCGAGGCCGGAAGCTCTTTCGAGGGACGGGATCCCTTTTCGGCGCCCCGCAAAGTGAGGCCCGTCGTCCTCAAGATCTCCCGGACCTCTTCCGTTTCCTCGGTGTAGTCCCTGAAGTCCGGGTAGTCGGGGATCCAGCCCAGCGCATATTTTCCGTTCATGTGCCTCTCCACTTGGCCCGCATTCTATTATCCGCTGAGAAGGGTGTCAAGGAAGGCTCGGGGTAGTGGCCTCGAAACCACGCCCGTTTTCTCCCGGCGCGGAAAACGGGCTCGATTCGTCGTTCGCTCTTCTCTCCCTCCGGTCGAGAATCCGTGCCCGCCGGCCTTTTCCCGAAACGTCAACCTTTTTCCACCACTCCTGATTGCCCAGGAGGGGTAGGGGAGGTTAATGACTTACGTTCAGAGTCCCAAAGACGTTTCGGATAGGTTTCTCTTCCACTACCCCTCGCCCGGGAAAAAAGAGCTACTTTATGCCCGCTCCGCTGCAGGGTAGGATTGATTCTCCCCTGGGGATGTGCTACATTTCGGCCATAATGAGAACGGACCGGCCCGGAGGTCGGGCCACCCGGAATAAGGCCGTGCCCGCCCTGCTTCTGGCCTTTCTGCTGCTTCTCCCGGGACGGCTCCTGTTCCCGGTTGAACCCGGCGAGCCTGGGCCTATCCCACCTCAAGAGAAGCAGCAGATCAAACGGCAGGCCCCGCAGAAGAAGCCGGCCAAGCGCCAGCCACCGGCCCGCGAGACCAAGACGGAAGACAAAGAGGCGCCGATCACCGTTCTTGCCAGGACCTGGGAAAAGACCAAGGACCGGATCTTCGCCCAGGGCGACGTCGAGGTCCACTACAAGGATCTGAAGCTGTTTGCCGACCAGGTCGAAGTCAACACTGAGACCAAGGATGTCAACGCCGTCGGGAATGTCGTCATCCAATCGCCCAGCCAGGTGATCAGCGCCGACAAGGCCTTCTACAACCTGGACAGCCGCGAGCACAAGCTCGAGAGGGTCAACGGGATGATCCAGCCCGATATCTTCTACCGGGCCGAGACGATCCAGGGAGAAGGCCGGGAAAGTTTCAGCCTGACCAAGGCCAGCCTGACTTCGTGCACCCAGCCCAAGCCCCGCTGGAACTTTTCCTGTTCCCGGGCCAACCTGAAGAGGGATGACTATGTCGAGATGTGGAACTCGGTCTTCAGGATCAAGAACGTCCCGGTCTTCTATATGCCCTATTTCCGCTACCCTCTGAACAGGGAGCGCTCAACCGGATTCCTGACGCCTCAGGTCGGCTACAGCGGGGTCAAGGGTTTTTTCCTTGGTGAGAGCTTCTATTGGGCCATTGCCAGGAATATGGATGCGACCTTTGCCCTCGATTATTACGCCGCCAAGGGATTCGGCGGCGGCCTGGAATACCGCTACCTCTTCGGAGAGGGAACAGGCGGCGAGGCCCAGGTTTACTATTTCGTCTTCAAGCGGGAACCCGACGGGACTCAATCCCCGGATGCCTATACCTTGCGGCTTAAGCACAACCAGCCGCTGCCCGCCGGCTTCCGCTTGGTGGCGAACATCGATTATCAGACCTCTTTTGATTTCCTGCGGGAGTTTGACAACGACTTCAAGCGGGCCTCGGTCTCCAATTATCGGTCTGAGGCCTTCATCTCCAGGGCCTGGTCCTATTACAATTTCAGCCTGCGGGCTTCCCGGTTTGAGACCTATTACCGGCGGCTCGACGACTCCATTACGACCTACTACCTGCCTCAGGTCACGCTGAATTCCTTCAAGATCAAGCTTCTTTCGCCCCTGTTCTTCTCCTTCACCTCGAACTTCACGAGCTGGAAGTACGGCTATCAGTCTGAGTTCGATAACGGCACCGAAAAGCACTACGACAGCGTGGGCTTCAGCCCGCAGTTCAGCCTGCCCTTCTCCGCGATCCCCTGGCTGACGCTCAATTCCTCGCTGACCACGAACCTGTCCTATTACGCCCAGTCCTATGCCCCCAACACCAGGAATATCATCAACGACCCGATCTTCTACGCCAACTATGTTCTTGGTTTTGAATGGACAGGGCCCGTCTTCTACCGGATCTTCCAGAGCGCCGGCGGGAATACCAAAGTCAAACACCTCTTCGAGCCGTTCGTCAACTACCGCTACGACAGCCCCATCAACGAACCCGACCGTATCATCACGGCCCGTGGCTTCTTCCGCTATCACCAGCTCACCTACGGCCTGACGAACCGCGTCCTGGTGAAAACAGAGATGCCGCGGGAGGTCTTCACCTGGGGATTGAGCCAGACCTATTATCTTTCGCCCGAGGACAGCCCGCTGAGCATTTATGAGTGGGAGGGACAGCCCCCCAGCTTTTCTGATATCACCAGCTATATGCGGTTCTATCCGGCCCGCAAGTATAGCCTCGACGCCGGGTCGAGTTACAACACCTATTTCAACACCTTTTCCAGCATCCGGCTCGGCGCCACCATCAATTCCCGGGCCGACCCTTTTTTCCTTTCGGTGAGCTGGTTTCGCAGCCTGAACCCGTGGCGTCAGAATGTCCTGCGCGACCGGCAGCAGATCGGTCTCGTCAGCCGGGTCGAGATACCGCGACTCCAACTCGAGGCGCTGGCCGAGTTCGACTACAACATCCTGGAGCGGAAAATGCTTTACTCCGGACTTTCCCTGGTCTATCATTACCAATGCCTCGATTTCCAGGCGAACGTCCGCGTCTTCTACTACCGCGAGACGCCCGAGGTCCAGTACCGGTTGACCATCGGGCTGGGCAACATCGGCAAGACGACAGACTTCATGGGAGGACTTGGTTTCTAAAATGAAAGGACTCATACTCAGCGGCGGCAAGGGGACACGGCTCCGTCCCCTGACCTTTACCCAGGCCAAGCAGCTGGTCCCGGTGGCCAATAAGCCCGTGCTCTTCTACGGGATCGAGGCCCTGATCGGGGCCGGGATCCGGGACATCGGCATCATCGTCGGAGACACAAGGACCGAGATCCGGGAAGCGGTCGGGGACGGCGCGCGATGGGGAAAGGACATCCGGATCACCTATATCGAACAGCCGGAGCCTCTCGGGTTGGCCCATGCCGTCCTGATCGCCGAGGAATTCCTGGGCGGCGAGCCGTTCGTCATGTACCTGGGGGACAACATCCTGAAGAGCGGGATCGTCTCCCTCGTCGACCAGTTCAAACAACAGAAGCCCAACGCCCTGATCCTTCTGACTCCCGTGCCCAATCCCCAGATTTTCGGTGTGGCCGAGCTGGAGAACGGGAAGGTCATCCGGCTCGTGGAAAAACCAAAGGAACCAAAGAGCAATCTAGCCCTGGTCGGCGTCTACATGTTCGACCCCCACATCTTCGAGGCGGTCAGGGCGATCAAGCCTTCCTGGAGGAATGAGCTCGAAATAACCGACGCCATCCAGTTTCTCGTCGACCGCGGTTACAGAGTTCAGCCCCACCTGGTCTCGGGCTGGTGGAAGGACACCGGGAAGATCGAGGACATCCTCGAGGCCAACCGGCTCATCCTCGAGACCATCAGCGGCTCCGTCGAGGGAGTGGTGGACGAAGCCACGCGGCTCAGCGGCCAGGTGATCATCGAAAAGGGCGTCTCGGTGCGGGCGAGCACCATTCGCGGCCCGGCCATCATCGGCGCCGGGACCGAGGTCGCCGATTCCTACATCGGCCCGTTCACGTCCATCCAGAAGAACTGCCGGATCGTCAAAACCGAGATCGAGCACAGCATCGTCCTCGAGGGGAGCGAGATCATTGAGGTCGGAGCCCGGATCGACGAGAGCCTGATCGGCCGCGAAGTGCGCATCTATAAATGCCCGCCCCAGCCCCTGGCCTACCGGTTCATGGTCGGGGACAAGAGCGAGATCGGGTTGAAATAAGGAGACCGGCATGATCGATGGCGTGAAGGTCAAAAAACTGAGAGTCATCCCTGACGAGCGGGGGCGGCTTATGGAGATCCTCCGCCGGGACGATGATCTTTTCCAGAAATTCGGCCAGGTGTACATGACGACGACATATCCCGGCGTCGTGAAAGCCTGGCACAAGCACGAAAAGCAGGCCGACAATATCGCCTGTGTCGCCGGGATGATCAGGATGGCTCTGTACGACGGCCGGGCCGACTCGCCGAGTTTCAAGGAGATCAACGAGTTCTATCTCGGTGTCCACAACCCTTCGCTCGTCCACGTGCCGCCGGGCATTCTCCACGGCTGGATGGGGGTGAGCCAGGAGGAGGCTGTCATCATCAATATCCCCACTGAGCCCTATGACCGGGAGCACCCCGACGAACAGCGCCTCGACCCGCATGAAAACGACATCCCTTACCTCTGGACGAG
>DAIPLF010000221.1:0-4427 GCA_036769375.1 Candidatus Aminicenantota bacterium
AAGCTGCATTTATACAGCCACCCGCTCTGCCAATTGAGCTACCGAGGAGCAGGCGCATATAATCTAACACGGCCGGACGGGAATTTCAATTGTCGGGTACGGCTAAAACCGGTAGCTGGCCTGCTTGGCCACCTTGCGGTAGTCGTCCCCCCAAAGCTCGACCAGCTTGCACATCTCGTAGAGCCGGGAGCGAAGCCTGACCCCGATCCGGTCGACGAGCGTGTCCCCTCCCTTCTTGTAGAACGACTCGCGGTTGTCCTGTTCTTCCTCGGTGTCCAGATAGTTCGACGTGAAGAGGGTCAGTTTCTTCTGATTGTATCGTTGGTTGATGATGTAGAAGACGGTCTCTTCCACCCAAGCCGTGGTGCGCTTGGCCCCCAGCTCATCCAGCACCAGGACGCCGACGTCGAAGACCGGGGCCAAGATCTCGGCTTCGCTCAGGTTCGAATCCGGGGTGAAGGAGCTCTGGATGTCCCGGATGAGCTCCCGGAAGTCATAGAAAGAGCAAGCCACGTTCTTTTTTTCGATGAGCTCGCGGATGATGGCCACCGCCAGATGCGTCTTCCCCACCCCGCAGGGCCCGATGAAGAGCAGTCCGACCTCCTGGGCCGGATAGTTCTTGACGAAACGCCGGGAGATCTTGAGGGCATCCTTGTGGGAATCGTTGTGGACTTCGAAGTTGCCAAGAGAGCAATTCTGGTACCGGCGGGGAATTCGGGCCTGTTCCCAGAGCGCCAGGGTCTTGCGCTCGTAGAAGCAGTCACAGCGCCGGGCGACAGACTTCCCCTCCGCTGCGTCAAGCACCCAGCCCGTCCCCTCGCACTTGGGACAAATCTTTTCTGCCATCAGTTAAGATATCCTCTGAGTTGCTGGACCCGATGCGAGCGGGAGAGCTTGCGCATCGCCTTCTGCTCGATCTGCCGGATCCGCTCCCGGGTCAGGTTCAGGATATCCCCGATTTCCTGAAGAGTCTGCGGCCGGTCGTCGTCCAGCCCGAACCTTAATTTTAGCACAGTGGCTTCCTTCTCATCCAGCTCCCCCAGGATATCACGGATCTGCTGCTGGATGGAATTCTTGACGATCTGGTATTCAACCGGAGGCGTCCCCCGGTCCTCGATCCTGCCCCCGACCTCAAGGTCGCTGTCGGCCACGCGGTCGCTCAGATAGAGGTCTCTTTCTGACAAGATCATCAGGTCGTCCACATCTTCTTCGCTCACACCGAGGCTGGCGGCGATCTCTTCCCGGGACGGCTCCCGGCCTTTTTCGGCTTTCAGCTGGGCCACCTTTTTTTTCATCAGCGAGATCTGGTCGGATAGCTTTTGAGGAAGGTTGAAGATGCGGGTTGACCGGGTGAGGGCATGGACGACCGCCTGGCGGATCCACCAGACTGCGTAGGAGATGAAGCGAACGTTGCGGTCGGGATCGAAGCGCTTGGCCGCCTCGATCAAGCCAAGGTTGCCCTCGTTGATCAGGTCGAGCAGGCTCAGACCCATCCCCCTGTATTTCTTGACATAAGAGACCACGAACTTCAGGTTGGCTTCGACGAGCATCCGGACGGCTTCCCCCTCGCCGCGGTGCGCCCTCTTCCCCAGCTCCTTTTCCTCGTCCTCGGTATAGGCGGGAAACTTGGCGATCTGGCTCAAATAGTGCTTGAGGTTGCGCGAATCGACGAAATCCTCATAGCTCATCGTGGCCGCCCGCTATCCCGCCGTATCATCCCGTTTGACGATCTTCATCTGGCTCAACCGGACCAAGCTCTGGCGCCGGCTCTCGAAGGCGTCCTCATGGCCCCTGAAGAATTCCTTTTTAACATACTCCAGGAGCTCGTTCACCTCCGTTTCCATGCGCTGCATCTTCTGCCGCATGTTGAGGATGACCTCCACCCCGGCCAGGTTGACACCGAGCTCGCGGATGAGGTTGAGGATGAGCTTAAGCTGCCTCAGGTCCTCGTCTGTATAGAGGCGAGTGTTGCCCTGACTCCGCGAGGGCTTGAGCAGCCCCTCTCTTTCATAGAGCCGCAGGGTTTGAGGATGAAGGTTGAACATCTGGGAGACTCGGCTGATATGATAGAAACTCGGGGCTTCGGTTTTCTTGCGCTTTCTTCCTCTCATCTTAATGAATCCCCATTTTGTCCCGCGGGTTCTCCGTGGAGACCTTGGCCAGTTCTTTCATCAACTCCCTGACCCTTTGGTCCTGGACCGCCGGCGGGACGATAGCCACTTCGATAAATTCATCTCCGCGTGTCCGCCCTCCCGCGAGCGACACTCCCATCCCCCTGAGCCTGAACTTCTGGCCGGATCTCGTGCCCGGAGGGATCTTGATCGTCGTCCGGCCCCGCAGCGTCGGGACCTCGATCTGGGCGCCCAGGGCGGCCTCCGGGACTGTGATCGGCACCTTAAGGAGGATGTCGGCACCCTGTCGCCTGAAGTGGGGGTGCGGGCTGACTTCGATGCTGATGTATAAATCCCCCGGCGGACCGCCGTCCCGCGCAAAGTTGCCTTTCCCCGGCACACGCACTCGGGACCCGGCGTCCACCCCGGCCGGTATCTTGACATTGATCTGCTCAGTTCTCTGGCTGACTCCCTGGCCTCGGCAGTCCCGGCAGTCCTCGCCCCGCACAACGCCCTTCCCTTGGCAGGAGGGGCAGGTCGTGGCGAACTTCATGGAGCCGCGCTGCAAATGGGCCCGGCCGGTCCCGCCGCAGGTCGGACAGCGGCCTTTTCCCGCTGAGCGGACCTGACCGCTGCCCGCGCAGGTCGGGCAGCTGACCAATCGCGTCAGCTGGATCCTCGTCTGAAGACCGTTGATCGCTTCCTCAAAACCGATCTTCATCGTATAGTGAAGATCCTCGCCTCGCTCAGGGCCCGCCTGGGCTCCCCGCACTCCACGGCCGAACAAGTTCTCAAAAAAATCCGCGAAATTCGAGGACCCGGCGTCCGAAAAATTGAACCCTTCGAACCCGGAACTGTACGTCCCCTGGCCTGCGCCCGGAGGAGGCTGGTCGCCGACAAACCCGAATTGGTCGTACTGACTCTTCTTCTTGGCATCGCTGAGGACGGAATAGGCTTCCTGGATCTCTTTGAACTTGGCTTCGGCGGATTTGTCCCCCGGATTGAGGTCGGGATGGAATTTCCGGGCCAGCTTGCGGTAGGCCCTTTTGATCTCGGCCGCCGTGGCCTTCCGCTCGACCCCGAGAATCCTGTAATAGTCTTTGTCCATGGTCCGTCCCGCGATGCCTCAATCACCCGGGCCGCGTCCAGGGATGGAGTTTATCTTTTTTTATCGTCGTCGACAACCTCGGCGTCTATGACTTCGTCCTCGCCTCCGCCGCCCGAGGATTGCCCGGAGGCCTGCGGCTCCTGCTGATGGGGCGGCTGCTCGGATGATTGCGGAGGCGGCCCGGCCTGCTGGTACATCATCTCGGTCAGCTTGTGGGAAGCCCGGGACAGCGCTTCTACCGCGCCGCGGATCTGGTCGAGGTTATCGCTCTCCATGGCCTTCTTGGTGTTTTCGATCTCGGCGCGGACATGTTCGGCCTCGCTCTCGGGGATGCGCTCCTTGTTCTCCCGGAGCAGCTTCTCCAGGCTGTAAACAAGCTGGTCGGCCTGGTTCTTGGCGTCAATCACTTCCCGCCGCCGTTTGTCCTCTTCGGAATGGGCGTCAGCATCCTTGACCATCCGGTCGATCTCCCTCTCGTCAAGGCCGCTGTGGCCGCTAATGGTGATGGCCTGATGCTTGCCGGTGCCCAGGTCCTTGGCTGAGACATGGAGAATGCCGTTGGCATCGATATCGAACGTCACCTCGATCTTGGGGATCCCGCGAGGTGCCGGGGGAATGCCGTCCAGATGAAAGCGCCCCAAAGTCCGGTTGTAAGAAGCCATCTCGCGCTCGCCCTGGAGGACATGGATCTCGACGCTGGGCTGGTTATCTGAAGCGGTTGAAAAGGTCTCGGTTTTCTTGGTCGGGATGGTGGTGTTCCTGGCAATCATCTTGGTGAAAACGCCGCCCAGGGTCTCTATGCCAAGGGTCAAAGGCGTGACGTCCAGGAGCAGGACGTCCTTGACGTCCCCCGCCAAAACGGCGCCCTGCACAGCCGCGCCGACGGCCACGACCTCATCGGGATTGACCCCCTTGTGTGGTTCGCGGCCGAAGAAGCTCTTGACAAGATCCTGGATCCGCGGCATACGCGTCTGGCCGCCGACCAGGATAACCTCATCGATGGCTTCCGCCTTCAGGTTGGCATCGGCCAGGGCTTGTTTACAGGGACCGACAGACCGTTGGACAAGGTCCTCGACCAGGCTTTCCAGCTTGGCCCGGGTCAACTTCAGCAACAGGTGTTTGGGCCCGCTTTGGTCAGCGCTGATGAAGGGCAGGTTGATCTCTGTTTCCATGGTCGTCGAGAGCTCCATCTTGGCCTTCTCGGCGGC
>DAIPLF010000222.1:0-4420 GCA_036769375.1 Candidatus Aminicenantota bacterium
CCATAATTTACAGAGTGGGCCCAAGTCTTTGCCTTATTCTTGTCTTTAAGTACCGAACCCTATTTTTCAGCGCTTTTAAGTTGTTTCTGTCACATTTTTGTCACGCGGCTGGCACACGTATTTCATCTTGACAGCTCCATTTTCAAATAGTAATTTTGATTTTGGAAAGGACGCCCTGGGGAGGTTTGACCATGAGCGGGGAATTTAATGAAAAATATATCGAAAAATGTGTCAAAGCCAGAGATGAGATCGAATACCTGCGAATACTCAAACAATTTGGCCCTACTCCTTTTATTCCTTCAGCACTTGAAGAAGGCGACTTTTTCTATCATGAGGGGATGGAGCAATTTTGCGTCAAGAAGGTTCGGAGAATCGAAGATGTCTTTGTGTTCTCTGAAGACGGCAAGGCTTATGCCAAAGATGATTGCGCCTGGATTCCAACTCGAGAACAATTGATTCACGGAATTGAAACTACAGTATTTTCTCTCGGAAACACTTCTGACCTTGATGCAGAGCGGATACTCGAAATATATATGAAGAAGCACAACGGCAAACTTTGGAATGAACAAAAAAGAGAGTGGATAAAAACTCAATAGCCGTTTGGCTATATCACAAAGCAGGCATCACGCAGGCACGCGGGTCGGAATATCGTGATGTCCTGATCTCCGGAAGAAAAACCCGGCAGCCAGCTTCAGCCGGGTTGACATCCGCTCCCCCAATTCTGATAATTGAACATCTCATTTCTAAACAATGGAGGAGCGCTTCATGGCCATAAACGCGCGGAAGTCGAGATGGCTGTTTCTGTCCGTTTTCCTGGCCGTTTCCATCGGCCTGGTTTCACTCTCCGAGCCCCAGCCCAAGAGCGACCCCTGGGAGGAACCCGAGCTCGGGTGCACCAGCATCATGGCCGGGAGGCTCGCCACCACCGACGGCTCTGTCATCACAGCTCACACCTGCGACGGAAACTACAGGCAGTGGGTCAATATCGTGCCCCACGCCGAGCACTATGAAGGCGGCACGACCAAGATCTTCATGGGCAAGATGCATACCGAGACGTCCACCGACCCGAAGAATATCACCGAGAAGGGTGAGGTACCCGATATCAAGGAGACCTACGCTTTCCTCAACACGGCCTATCCCTGCATGAACGAGCGTCAGCTGGCCATTGGAGAAACGACGATCGGCGGCAAGAAAGAGCTCTACAACAGCTCCGGCATGTTCACGATCGAGGAGATCGAGCGCCTGATGCTCGAGCGCTGCACGACCGCCAGAGAGGCCATTAAGCTCGCCGGACAGCTCATCAAAGAGCACGGCTACGGCGATTGGGGAGAATGCATTACCATCGCTGATAAAAAAGAGGTCTGGCAATTCGAGGTCTTCGGCGCCGGCCTCCGCCAAAAGGGGGGCATCTGGGCGGCTGTTCGCATCCCTGACGACCATATCGGCATCTCGGCCAACATCCCCCGGATCGGAGAGATCGACCTGAAGAGTCCTGACCGCTACATGGCCTCGGACAATGTCTTCTCCTACGCCATCGAGAAGGGCTGGTGGGATGAAAAGAGCGGTGAGCCTTTCAAATTCTGGAAAGCGTACAGCGGTCAAAAGCCGTTTTCTATCCGCGAGTACTATGTCTTCAGCCGGCTCGCTCCCTCCCTCAATCTGAAGATGGAAGCCGAGGAGCTCCCGTTTTCGATTAAACCGGACAATAAGGTCTCGGTCCGCGATCTCCTCAAAATGTACCGGGAAACCTACGAGGGGACGGAGCACGACATGACCAAGAACCTCCTGGTCGAGGACCGAAAGAGCGGAGGGATGGCCAAGAGCCCCTTGGCCAACCCCTGGATGTCAAGGGACATGTTCGCCCTACTCAACACATTGAAGCCAGGGGTCGTCGAGCGCTCGCGGACAATCGCCATCTCCGGTTGCTCCTATGCCACCATCCTCCAGTGCCGTGACTGGCTCCCCGACCCGGTTGGGGGACTCTGCTGGTTCGCCTTCGACAACCCCGCGCAAAGCGCCCGTATTCCGATCTTTGCCGGCGTCACCGAACTTCCGCCAAGCTTTGAGGTCTGCGCCCAGCACCGCTTCCGGACGGATTCGGCGGCCTGGGCCTTCCGCCGGGCCAATCGCCTGGCCACGGTCCGCTGGGGGGAGGCGAAACCGCTTATCGAGGCCGCTATCAAGGAGTTCGAGGACAAAGCGTTCGAGGACTTGCCCTATCTGGAGAAGCGCGCCACCGAGCTCTACGGCAAAGGGGACAACCTGGAAAATATCAAGAAGGCTCAGCAATACCTGACCAAGTACACCAATGATTTCGCCCGGGCCGCGATGAGCAAGTATTGGGAGCTCGGGGATAAGTTCTGGACGATGTTCTCCCGAGGGTTCTAGAACAGGCCCTAGGGGAAATTTTTCCGGACTGGTCCGACTTTCTCGACTAAATCTATGGTCGCACGGAGTCCTGAACTAGACGTTTTTCAATTTTTTCTTGGATCCGGCGACTAAACCTATGGAGAAATAGATATGGTGCCGGTGGCAGCCGCGAAACAGGAGAAGCAGATGATGGCGCCTTTGTCGGGCAACGGCTGGAAAATCCTGGTCGTCGAGGACGAAGCCATCATTGCCATGGACATCCAGAGTATCCTGCGCAAGCTGGGCCTCGGCCAGACGGAAGTGGTTCATACGGGCGAGGAGTCCATCCAAAGAGTCGCCGCGGGACGGCCCCATCTGGTCCTTATGGATATCAAGCTCAAAGGCAAGCTGGACGGGATCCAGGCTGCTCATGAGATCTTCACCCAATATCATGTTCCCGTGATCTACATAACGGCATTCGGGGACGAAGGAACCCTGAAAAGGGCCAACGGAACGGCCCGCTACGGCTTCATCACCAAACCGTTCGAGGAAACCGACCTGCAGTCGACCGTCCAAAACGCGCTCCATAAGGCGTACAACTAGTCTTCACCTCCAACGTTCTTTCCCCTTGGCTCATCTTTCCTGCCTCAGGCTAGGCCTTTGGCGGAGGGGAGAGGTTCCACTTGTGAACTGAAAAAAAGGGCTTGACACGGGCCCTTGACATCTAATATATTACATATCAGCGAAGGATGATTCCTAACTAGCGATCCCACATGGCCATTAAACCCATCCTTAACATCAAGTCCCTGAAAGAACAGGTATATGATTACCTCAGGGAGCAACTCCGCCGCGGTGAAATTCTTCCCGGAGCCTCCATCAACCTCGACGAGACCAGCCGGAAATTGGGCGTCAGCCGGACACCCCTGAGAGACGCGCTTTTGCAGCTCGAATCTGAGGGTTTCGTCACGATATACCCGCGACGGGGTGTCATCGTCAACGGGCTTTCTCTCCAGGATGTCCGGAATTATTACCAGATCATCGGCGCCCTTGAAAGCACCGCCGTTTTGCAGGCTTTTGACAAGATAAGAGAACCCGAGATCCGGTCAATGGAGAAAATCATCGAAGCGATGAAAAAGGCCCTCGATGCGGATGATTTTAACCTTTATTATGAGAAGAACCTCGCCCTGCACGACGTCTACTTGACCGCCTGCGGAAACGAAAACCTGGTTCGGATCGTCAGAACCTTGAAGAGGCGGCTGTATGATTTCCCGCGTCAACGGGGGTTTGTCAAGGAATGGGAGTTGGCCTCGATCGCTGAGCACACCGAGCTTCTTCAACTTCTCAAGCAGAGGAAGGCGGCCGCGGCCGCGGCCTATGTCCGGGATGTCCACTGGTCCTACGAAGTCCAGGAGAAATATATCAACCAGTACTATGGGAAAGAAACGTTGACTCCGCGCAAGAAGGAAGAATAACGTATGCCTGGCAGCCACGACGGCCTGATCTTCGACCTCAAGAAGTACGCCATCAACGACGGACCCGGGATCCGCACGACCGTCTTTTTAAAAGGCTGTCCTCTGCGCTGCGGCTGGTGCCATAACCCCGAAGGGCAGTCATTCGCCCCGGAGATCATGATCAGGGCCTCCCGCTGCCTGGCTGACTGCAGCGGATGCGTTGCCGCCTGCCCCGAAAAGGCCGTCGTCAGGACTGAAGCTGGCCCGGTCCTCGACCGGACCCGCTGTACCGTTTGCGGGGAATGCGCTGCGATCTGTGCTTCCCAAGCCATCGAGGTGGTCGGCCGCAGGCTGAGCCCGGCCCAACTGCTCCAGGAAATAGAGAAGGATCGCATTTTCCAGGAGGAATCGGGAGGGGGAGTGACTTTCTCCGGAGGAGAGCCCTTGTGCCAGCCCGACTTCCTGAGCGAAATCCTCGAATATTGCCGCAAGAAAGAGATCCACACTTCGGTCGATACCTGCGGGTTTGCGGCGCCCGAAGTGGTGGAAAGGATCGCCGCCCGAACGGACCTTTTCCTTTTTGACCTCAAGGTCATCGACGAGAAAAAGCACCTCGCTTT
>DAIPLF010000223.1:0-1874 GCA_036769375.1 Candidatus Aminicenantota bacterium
GCCCGGGGCAATCCTTGTGAAGTCCAGTACCGGGAGTACGATCTCTTCGCTAAGAAATAACGTTCAACGGACAGGAGCCGCCATGGAAGTCAAAGAAGAAATTACCCGACTTCTCATCAACCTGGTCAAAGCCCGGAGCTATCCCGGCATCCCCCGCCAGGAGGAAGCCGTGGTCCGGGAGCTGGGCTCGTTTCTGGAAGCCCATCGCGTTCCCCCCACCATCACAGAGGTCAAGGACGGACGTCCCAACCTGGTGGCCGCCGTCGACAGCGGCCGTCCCGGCCGCCATCTCCTCCTCTGCGGCCATACCGACACCGTTCCCCCGAACGCCGGGAGCCCCGTTGATCTTTTCGCGGCCGTGGAGAAGGAAGCCAAGCTCTACGGCCGGGGCACCGCGGACATGAAGGGCGCCCTGGCCGCTATGGCCGGAGCGCTGGTGGATATGGCGGAAAAAAAATCGCTGGCCGCCGGCAAGGTCACCCTCGCCGCCGTCATCGACGAGGAGATGGAGAGTTTGGGCGCCGAGGCCCTTATCCGGGCCGGTTTCCGAGCCGACGCCGCCGTCGTCGGAGAGCCGACGAGCAATAAGATCGCCATCGGGCACAAGGGGCTCGAATGGCTGTCCATCGAGTTCACGGGGCGGGCCGCCCACGGCTCGACGCCGGAGGCCGGGATCAACGCCATCTCCGCGGCCGCCTATTTCATCCGCCTGGTCGAGGAGGAGCTCGGGCCCGAGTTCAAGAAGCGCCGGGACCCGATTCTCGGGCTTCCCGTCATCAACATGGGGACGATAGCGGGCGGCGACCAGCCGAGCACGGTGGCCGCCCATTGCGTGATCAAGCTCGACCGGCGCTGGGTGACGACCGAGACGATCGAGCAGGTCTTCGCCGACCTTGAAACTCTGCTGGCCAGGGTCAAGGCGCGGCACCCGGGCTTGAAAACGAGCATTTCGCGGGTTCCGGGCGGGATGGCCACGATGATCCATGGGCCGCTGACCATCGACCCTGGTCACCCCATCGTCAAGTCGGCTCGGAAAGCGCTCGCCGGGATAGGCCGTCGAGAGGAGAACCTAACGGTCTTTCCTGCCTGGACGGACGGGGCCCTCCTCTCCAGGGAGGGGAAGATCCCGACCATTATCTGGGGACCGGGGGAGCTCGGCCATGCCCATTCGCCCGAGGAGAACATCAGCTTAAAAGAAGTCCATGACGCCGCTAGAATCTATGCCGCGGCGGCGCTGGATTACTGCGGACCCAAATGAAAACCCGGATCCCCCACACCTACGTCCTCCTTTTCAGCTTGATGCTGATCGCCGCGGCCGGGACTTGGTTCATTCCCGCGGGCAGTTACGACCGCGTCCTTAAGGACGGGCGCGAGCTCATCGACCCCGATTCGTACCGGCCTGGGGAGGGCAAACCGGCGGGAATCCCGAGCGTCCTGATGGCCTTCCCCAAAGCCTTGGCCGAAGTCGCCGATATCGTTTTTTATATATTCATAATCGGAGGGGCTTTTGGCGTCTTGAACCGGACCGGCGCCATCCAGTCCGGCATCCATTCCCTGGTCCGGCGTTTGGGCGGGAAACGGACCTTGCTCCTGGTCATCCTAACCCTCGTCTTTGCCATCGGCGGGGGGAGCATCGGCATCGCGGAAGAGACGCTGGTCTTCCTCCCGGCTTTGCTTTTGCTGGCCAGATCATTGGGCTACGACTCGCTTGTCGCCGGCGGCATCGCTCTCGTCGGGGCGAACGCGGGGTTCGCCTCGGCCTTCATGAACCCGTTCACGGTAGGGGTGGCCCAGGGGATCGTCGGCCTTCCTCTTTTCAGCGGGCTGGAATTCCGGCTGGTCCTCTGGACGATCATGACCACGGTCACGATCCT
>DAIPLF010000223.1:1974-4363 GCA_036769375.1 Candidatus Aminicenantota bacterium
CTGGTGCCGTCGGGAAGCGGCCAGGCCGCCGTCTCCATGCCGATCCTCGCCCCGCTCGGAGACCTGCTCGGAATTACAAGACAGACGAATGTCCTGGCCTACCAGCTGGGCAACGGCCTGACCAACGTGTTCATACCCACCCAAGGTTACTTCATGGCGGCGCTCGGAATCCTCGGCATCCCCTGGTCGAAGTGGGTCCGCTGGCTGCTGCCCCTTCTCCTGATTTGGATCGCCATCGGCTGCGCCGCCGTCCTCATTGCCCAGGCCATCCGCTGGGGCCCCTTCTAATGGGGACACCATACATATTACCCTAATTCATCTTGGTGCCCCCGCTTCATTGTCTCTGCAGATCCTTAATTAGGGAATTCGATATGGCGTCCCCTAATTCTTTTTTTCTGGGGGCTCCGGTGAACGCTCAAAGATGTCGAGGTCCTCGATTTCCATCCGGGCCACCTTTCCCTGGGCGTTCAAGACGAACGTGGCCAAGGCATCCTCGAATAACTCGCTGAAATGGAAAGAACCGAAGGGCTGGGAGTTGACCTTGAAGGTATCATAATGCCAATGGTCGAGAGCCCCCATGGGTTTGGAGTTGAAATACAGGATCAATTTTTCCGCTTCGCTCTTCACCTCGGCCTTTCCATACATCTCGTTTCCATACGCACCACAGTAGCCGGCGAGATCCAGGCTCGGTTTCGTATCCCGGACACGGCTTTCTTCCGCCTTCTTTCTAGCTTCCTCGGCCTTGGCTTGGCCTTCTTTAGCCTGAGTCAAGTAGACCTGGCTCCAATCCTTGGCCGGTTCTCCGAGGAATGAATCGACGATCCTGTAGAAAAGGGCGGCGTCCAGCCTGTTCCGGTCGCTGTTTGTGAGAACGACGATACCCAGGTTTTCCTCGGGGAGAAAGCCTTGATGCGACAACATCCCGTCGATGCCGCCGTTATGCCAGATGATCAGCCGGCCCCGGTAGTCCTCCAGGACCCAGCCGAGTGCATAGGCCATGAAATGATTGGATGGAAACTCCTTCTTGCGCTCGGGACCGGCCGGCAGGACGATGTGGGGATCATGGGTCACCTGGAGTATAGCCGGATCCAGGATCTGTTGCCCGGCGTACTTTCCGTTCCCCAGGTGAAAGCGATGCCACTGGGCCATTTCTGTTGCGCTGGAATTGATCGCTCCGGCCGGAGCGATGTTGTCGATGTTCCGATAAGGGATAGCCACGACTTTGCCGTCTTTCTTCGTATGGGGGACGGCCACGTTGTCCCCTCCAAGCAGATCCCTGGTGCTGGTATTGCTCCGGGTCATCCCCAGCGGCTTGAAAATGCGTTCTTTTATGAAGTCGTCATAGCTCTTTCCTGAGACCGCCGGGACGACCTGCCCAGCGGCCAGGAACATGATGTTCTGGTAGCCGTATTGTGAGCGGAAGCTGGAATTGGGCTTCAGGAAGCGGATGCGCCGCAGGATCTCATCCCGGTCAAAATCCTGCCCGTACCAAAGGGCATCTCCCCGCCGGCCGAGGCCGCTCCGGTGGGAAAGCAGGTCTCTGACCGTGATCTCCCGGGTCACGTAGGGATCGTACAGCTGAAATCCTTTCAGATGGTCGGTCGCCGGGTCGTCCCAGGAGAGCTTCTTATCCTGGACGAGGAGAGCCAGCGCGGTGGAGGTAAACGCCTTGGTGTTCGACCCGATGGCAAACAACGTATTCCCGTCGACCGGGTCGTTCTTCCCGACCTCTTTCACGCCATAGCCCCTGGCCAGAACAACTTTGTCGTCTTTGACGACGGCGACCGCCAGGCCGGGGAGTTCCCAGTCCTTCATCGCTTTCAGGATGTAAGCATCGAGGCCTTTAAGCGGGTCCTTCGCTGGAACCGGAAGGCCGGTGCTTGCCTGAAGCCCCGCCGCCAGCAGGAAGATCAGAACCGCCAAGAAACGACTTCTTCTCATCATTTACCTCCGGCCATGAATTGGTCCATGATATTTTGATTCTAAACCAAAAAAAAAGCTTTGTCGCCGTCCCTAATTGAGCAGGCGGACTTCCTGGAGGCACATGGCGTAGCGACTGCCCGGAGGGTCGGACCGCAGGCTCGTCCCCAGCCAGCCGTTCGTGAAGTTGGCCGCATAGCAGAGCCACAGGGTCCGGCCGTCGCTGCTAATGGGATAGAATTTGGGGTTCACGGATGCCGCCCGAAGTATATAAACACGCCGGGAAGAATTCAAGGACTCCGGAGGGCGGAATCTACGGCCTGGGTGAGGGCATTTCTGCCTCAGCGGATAATAGGGTATGATAAAAGATCATGAACAGGCAAGGCAAGTGGTGCTTAAAACAACCCCGTTTTCCCTTTTTTGCCTGGGAGTAGGAAAAAAGGAAGAAATCCGGTCAAAATCCGTCTAA
>DAIPLF010000224.1:0-4362 GCA_036769375.1 Candidatus Aminicenantota bacterium
TGTCCGTTCATAAGCGCCTGATAGATGCCCTTTTGGGGCTCTTTGGCCTTGCCCAAGCTGGCTGAGGCCATTCCCTGAGGGTCGAGGTCAATGATAAGCACCCGGTTGTTCTTCATGGCCAAGGCAGCCGAGAGGTTTATGGCGGTGGTGGTCTTGCCCACTCCTCCTTTTTGATTGGCGACAGCGACGATCTTTCCCATGTCCCCTCAGTGTTTCACGTGGAACAGCGGCTTTTTTTCGGCCTTTTCTCGGCCTCGATAAACAGGCTGAGGTTGACCACCGCGGCCGGTGTCATCCCGGGTATCTCTTTTGCCTGGCCGATCGTTTTCGGCCTGGACTTGAGGAGCTTTTCAACGGCCTCCTTGGTCAAGCCGGGCACCCTCTTGAAATCAATGCTTTCCGGCACTTTTAGTCCATCGATCCGCCTGATTCTTTCGATTTCTCTCTCCTGCCGGCGCAAGTAACCCTCGTACTTGATTTCCGCCTCTGCGTATCTCATCTCCTCGTCGGTCAATGGGTCAGGGAATTTTTTATATTCTAACACACTCGGCAATGAAACTTTAGGTTTTTTTAGCCATTCTCTCAAGGTTAGTCGGGCTCCGCTTTCCAGGGTAATCTTTTCTTTTTGCAGAAAGTGGAGCAGCGCCCTGACCTTTTCTTGTTTTTTTTCAAAATTCTCGAAGGCTTCATCGTCGATCAAACCGAATCGGCGGCCGTATGGAACAAGCCTCTGGTCGGCGTTATCCGCCCTCAGGTTGAGCCGGTATTCCGCTCTCGAAGTGAACAGCCGGTACGGCTCTTCGACGCCTCTGGTGACCAGGTCATCGATCATCACTCCGATGTAGGCCTCATGCCGCCCCAGGACAAAGGGCTCTTTCTCCCTGATTTTCAGGGCGGCGTTGATCCCCGCCATGATTCCCTGGGCAGCCGCTTCTTCATAGCCTGATGTTCCGTTGATCTGACCGGCCAGAAAAAGCCCTTTGATTTTCCGTGTTTCAAGAGAGGGCTTTAGCTCGACGGGAGATACGGCGTCATATTCGATCCCGTAGGCCGGCCTGAGGATCTTGGCTTTGTCCAGGCCGGGAATGGTTTTCAGTATACCGGCTTGCACATCATAGGGAAGGCTGGAGGACATCCCATTGACATAGATCTCCGAGGTCTCCAGCCCTTCCGGCTCCAAGAAGAACTGGTGGCGGGCATGATACGGGAACTTGACGACCTTGTCTTCTATGGAAGGGCAGTAGCGCGGACCTATCCCGGTTATGATCCCGCTGTAAAGAGGGGACTTATCCAGGTTTTTCCGGATGACCTCATGTGTCGCGGAGTTGGTATAGCCCGAATAGCACAGGACCTGGTTAACCAAGGGACGACGGGTCCGAAAGGAGAAAGCGACCGGGCGATCATCGCCGGGCTGTGGAGTAAAAACTGACCAATCGATCGTATGCCTGTCCAGCCTCATCGGCGTGCCGGTTTTCAGCCGGAACATCCTCAGCCCCAGACTTCTCAGGCTCTCACTTAGTGAAGTCGCCGCCGGTTCGTTGGCCCTGCCCGCGGGATAGGAGCTCAACCCCATATGAATAAGGCCGTTCAGGAAAGTCCCGGGGGAGATGACTACCGCCCTTCCTTGAAGGCGATTCCCGTCCAATGTCAATACTCCCTCCGCCTTTTCCCCTGCAACGAGAATTCCTTTGACAATCCCCTGGAAGACGGTCAAGTTCGGGGTGTCCTCCAGCCATTTCTTCATCAGCAGGCGGTAGCGGGCCTTATCGCACTGCGCCCGAGGTGCTTGGACGGCGCTTCCCCGGCTCCTGTTGAGAAGCCGGAACTGGATACCGGTCTCGTCGGCGAGCAGTCCCATCAACCCTCCGAGAGCATCGATTTCGCGGACAAGGTGACCTTTGGCCAATCCCCCGATAGCCGGGTTGCAGGACATCTGGGCGATCGCCTCAAGGTGAATAGTGACGAGGATTGTCTTGAGGCCCATGCGGGCAGCCGCCGAGGCGGCTTCGCAACCGGCGTGGCCCGCTCCGACCACGATCACATCATAATCTGGATCAAAACTGGCCCTTTTCCTCATTTTCCCACACAAAAACGGCTAAAAATGCCTTCGAGAACCTCGTCAACACGGATTTCCCCCGTCAATTGACCTATCAGAGGCAGGATTTGGCGGATCTCCTCAGCCAAGAGCTCATCAGAGTACCCTTTTTGCAGCAAATCCAGGGCTTTTTCCAGTCCGGCGGCTATCTGCGCGAAGAGCGTCTTCTGCCTCAGGTGCAAGACCACCTCCCCCTGCGCAGCCGCGCCCGGCGCAAATTCCGCATAAATCGCCTCACGCAGGGCCTCCAGGTTCTTCCCCGTCAGGGCGGAAACCTCGAGCCAGCGATCCGTCTTGGCCGGAGATAAGCACTTCCCCCTGTTGACCTTCCTGGGCAAGTCAGCCTTATTGAAAACAAGGATCATCTTTTTATGATTGAACTTGCCGATCAGGCTCAGGTCGGCGGGCCCCTCGCGCTTGGAAGCATCCAAGACCAGGAGAATTCCGTCCGCCTGGGAGGCGATCTCTCCACCTCTCCTCACACCTTCCTTTTCCACGGGATGGGCCGACTCCTCAAGGCCCGCCATATCGATCAAATGGAAGAGCGAATCCTTGATCTTGATCCTCTCCCGGAGAAAGTCACGGGTAGTCCCCGGATGAGGGCTGACGATCGCCCTTTCCTGGTCAAGGAGCGCGTTAAAAAGGGTGGACTTGCCGACATTCGCCCGGCCAACGATAGCCAATTCGAGCCCTTGAGTCATGGCCCGCCCGGAGTCGTAGCTGTCGGTCAATTTCTTGATCGCCCCGAGCGCTGCTTCAAGACTGGCTCTGATTTCCCCAGGGCTTATTCCAAGCTCGTCCGGGAACTCGATTCCGCTTTCGACAAGGGACAGGAGTTCGACCAGCCGGCTGCGGAGAGAGCTGACCTGCCGAGAAAGCCCCCCTCGAACCTGGCTGATAGATATCTTGGCCTGGGCGAGCGAAGTGGCCGTTATTAGATCATTGACGGCCTGAGCCTGGATGAGGTCGAGCCGACCTTTGATATATGCCCGGAGAGTGAATTCGCCAGGGTGGGCGACGCGGGCGCCTGCCCTTGTCCCAAGGCTGACAACTTCCTCCAACACCACGGGGCTGCCATGGCAGGAGATCTCGACAACATCCTCCCTGGTATAGGAGTGCGGCGCTGGGAAATAAGCCAGGAAGGCCTCATCGATGATCCCGCCCTTCGTGCCGTCGCCGACATCTCCGGAGACGAGTGTCAGAGGCTTGACTTCACGCCAAGTCTTATTCCTCAGCCTGAATATCTTCTTGGCGATGGCCAGGGCCTTTGGCCCGCTTAGACGCACGACACCGAGGCCGCCGTATCCGGGCGGAGTGGAGATCGCAATGATCGTCTCGTTGAGCATCGAACGCGACTACCGCCTGCCGCGTTTCATTTTAGTCGAGGCGGCACGATTAGTAAACAGCGCCCGCACCGCTATGGTTGACACGGTCCCTTCTGGAACTATATATTATCTTCCCGGGAAGGGCTGATATCGTGACCACGATCTTCTTGGTGTTTCTGACCGTTGGACATCTCTTGTTCAGCCCGATCCATCTTCCCAGCCAGGAGCAATCTCCCTTTTTGTTGTCCAAAGAAGAGGTGAAGCGTTTCCTCTCGACGGCACCTGTTATCAAGAGCGAGAGGATAGGAAAAGGGGTGACTCGGCCCTGGCGGCTGACTCTTTCAGACGGAAAGCTCACCCATGATGCCTCATTCCAGGACATCGACGTGCATACGCAGGAGGCCGGTTTTGCCGGGGGCGGAAGGGAGCTGAATTTCGCCGATTCGTACCATTACAACATTGCCGCCTACGAGCTTGCCGTGCTGCTCGAGGCCGACGATATGGTCCCCGTCACCGTAGAACGGGAATGGGAGGGGAAAAAAGGATCTTTGAGCTGGTGGGTCGACGGAGTGAAGATGGATGAGGACGAGCGCCAGAAACTGAAGCTAGTGCCGCCTGATAAGTCCTTCTGGAACAGTCAGATGCACAAGGTTCGGGTCCTCTCTCAGCTCATATACGACACGGACCGGAACCTCCAGAACGTTCTGATCACCGGGGACTGGAGGATCTGGATCATAGATTTTTCGCGGGCCTTCCGGACAGTCCGGAAGATCCCCGAGCCGGAGGACCTCCTCAGGTGCGAGAAAGGGCTTTTCGCCAAACTCACCGGGTTGTCCAAGGAAGCCCTCGGCCGCGCCGTCGAACCTCACCTGACCAAATGGGAGATCGAGGCCTTATTGGCCAGACGGGACCTGATCGTTGCCCATTATCAGAAATTGATCG
>DAIPLF010000225.1:0-4336 GCA_036769375.1 Candidatus Aminicenantota bacterium
GGAGAATCGAATATGCCGCTACAAAAAAACCTGTCGGGACGCATCTTCTGGGGCCTCGTCCTCATCCTGCTCGGCGTGCTATTCCTGCTCGATCAGATGGGACGGGCGGACTTTGGCGACCTGGTCAGCGGTTGGTGGCCGCTTATCCTGGTTGCAGCCGGGCTCTGGCAGCTCGTCTCCAGCAGTTTCCAGGAACTGGCCGGAGGTCTCTTCCTGATCGCTCTCGGGGCCATATTTCAGCTGGCCAAGCTGGGGATCCTGGGCCGAAACCTCTGGCACTATGTCTGGCCGGTTTTGATCATCGGCCTCGGCCTTTGGGTCCTGCTCGGGGCTTTCCGGCGCACCTCGGCGGCCAGGCTATCGGGAAGCAAGGAAGACGACCTGGATGCCTTTGCGATGTTCGCCGGGCTGGACCGCCGCATTGAGTCGCAGAATTTCCGCGGGGGAAAGGCGACGGCCATCCTCGGCGGCATTGAACTCGATCTGACAAACGTCCGGCTGGCCGAGCCGAAGGCCGCTCTCGACCTGACCGCGATCATGGGCGGGATCGATATCAAAGTGCCCCGTCACATCCGCGTGGAGCTCAATGGGAACCCGATTCTGGGAGGGATCGAGAACAAGCACAACTACGCGCCCGGCTCGGGGACAGAGCAGACGCTCTCCATAAAGGCCACGGCGATCCTGGGCGGAATCGATATCAAGGACTGATGATGAAAAAAATCCTCTTTTGGCTGCTGGCGTTCATCATCACAGCCGCAAGCGCTATTTATCAGCGGATGACCGGCCCGACCTATCCTGTCCGGGGAAAGGCCGCGCTCACGAACGGTGAGGTCAGCTTCAAGCTCCTGCGCAGCGCCGAGATCACCTCAGACTGTGAAATAAGCCTCGAAGTCGCCGATACACAAGTCGGTGGGCGTCTGCTCTACCGCAGGTTCAAGACCGACGACCCGTGGGCTGAAGTGACGATGACCCGGCAGGATAAGAAGCTGGTGGGCACTCTTCCCAGGCAGCCCATGGCCGGCAAGCTGGAATACAAAGTCGTCTTGAACGACCGCGGAAAAGACGTCTCCCTCAGGGGCGACGAACCCATTGTCATTCGCTTCAAGGGCAGCGCGCCAACCTCTCTCTTGCTGGCCCATGTCCTCGTCATCTTCGCGGCCATGCTGTTTTCCACCCGGGCGGGGATCAGCGCCCTGGACACGGCAAGCGACCCGCGGCGCCTGGCTGTCTGGACGGCGGTCCTGTTTTTTGTCGGCGGGTTCATACTCGGCCCGCTGATGCAGAAGTTCGCCTTTGACGCCTGGTGGACCGGGTTTCCTCTCGGCAAGGACCTGACCGACAGCAAGACGCTGTTCGCCATGCTGGCCTGGGTGGTCGCACTCGTGGCCGGCCGCGGCGGCCGGAAAAATCGCGGCTGGGTTCTCGCCGCTTCCATCGTGACCCTGATCGTCTTCTTGATCCCGCACAGCCTGCTGGGGTCGGAGCTCAAGCCTACCGGGACTCAGCAATAGGGAGCTGAAGCCTAGCGCAAGAATATTGTGAGGGGGCAGTTCCTTTTTTTCCCTAGCACATCTATAATATTAGTAGACAATCATAGGGAGGCTCAGATGAAAAAGCACCGCTTGGTTCGGGGAGCGATCATGGCTGTCCTGACGACGGTCGCTCTTACCCACTGCGGGAGCAGCTCCTCCACGAATACCGAGCCGCCGCCCACGGTCAAGGATGATCCCTCCTTCGCCTCAGACATCCAGTCGATCTTCAACAACAACTGCATCTCTTCGGGCTGTCACGATACCAGCGCCTCAGGCGGGATGGTCCTTCTTCAAGGCCAGTCCTATGCCAACCTCGTCAGTGTGACCTCCACCCAAGAGCCGGCGAAAACACGGGTTATCCCCAATAACGCCACCGACAGCTATCTCGTCATCAAGCTCGAAGGCCGACAGACGAACGGCGGACGGATGCCCCTCGGCGGCAGCGCCCTGAACGCCAATTCCATCCAGAACATCAAGAACTGGATCGATAAAGGCGCCAAGAACAATTGACGCCATCCAACTCAAACTTGCCCTGACAGGAGGACTCTCATGAAACACGGAATCGGCCTGGTGATCATCGCAATGATGGCTTTAGGTCCGGGCTCTTTTGCCTTCGGCCATGGACCAGAAGACTCTCCCGTCCAGGTTCCGGACAGTGTCAAAACCATAATTAAGCATAGCTGCGGCGTCACTGGCTGCCACGCGGGAAAGTACCCGGCATCCGGGCACAGCTACGAGCCGGACAAGTTTGTGGCCTCAGTCGTCGATATGCCGAGCCTGGAGGTGCCCGCGCTCAAGATCGTGGACACCACCGCTCCGGAGAAGAGCTACCTTTTGGCCAAGATCAAAGGAGCCACCGGGATAGTCGGGGCACGGATGCCCGCCAACCGCGATCCGCTGACTGAGGAACAGATCAAGCAGATCGAAGAGTGGATCAAGAGCCTGGCCACAAAGCCATCAGAAGCAGAGGACTCCTCCGGCCTGAGTGGAGCTGGGCGAGGCCCCGCCCTGGACTCCTCCCCTGCATCTCGAGAAGGCACCGGTCAGGCTTCCAAGCCCGGAGGATTTCCCAGGCCTGCTTTCTGGGGAACGCGGCTGGTCAACCTACCGACAACAACCACCATAAGCAAGGGCGAATTCTTGTTCCGCATCTCCCACCGTTTCCAGCCGCCGACGTCGAGCGGCTGGGATTCCTTCTACGGGCTCGATGGTCCGGCCTACATCCTTTTCAGCTTCGGCTACGGGATCACGGACGATCTGATGGTCACAGTTGGCCGCAGCAAGCTCTATCAGGAATGGGAATTCAACGCCGATTGGGCCTTCCTTGAACAGGGGAAACAGAGCCGTCTTCCCTTCTCCGCCACTCTCCACGCCGGCGCGAACCTGGTGAGCCAGGATGAACCTTTGGGGGCCGATTGGTCGGGCCGGTTTCGGTTGAGCGCGCTCTTGAGCCTCTCCTACCAGTTCAACGACAGGCTCTCCTTCCTGCTCGTGCCGGCCTTCTGCTCCAACACAAATTTTTGGGAACCCGACTCTGAAGACACGTTGTCCCTGGGCCTGGGAGGCCGGTTCATGGTCTTCAGCGAGATCTCCCTCATCGCCGAGTGGGTACCCCGGCTTGCCGGCTATGACGATTTTTACAGCGGCTGGGGTCTAGGAATTGAGAAAAAGATCGGAGGCCACGTCTTCCAGGTCTTCTTCACTGATTCCATCGGGATCATCGATTCTCAGTACCTGCCCGGCGGTGATTTGAGGTTGGGTGACGGGGACTTCCGGATCGGCTTCAACATCTTCCGGTCGTTCTGAGCGGCGCGCAGCCGGGGCTCGGCCTGGATCGCCTGCTTCCACAGTCTTCCCTCCCCACGGCGGAGGGAACTCTAGTGGAGGGCGAACCTGATCGTCACCGTGAAGACGACTCCCTTCGGTTTGCCCTCGACAATCATCGGCTCGTACTTCCACTGCTTCAAGGCATCGATGGCCGCCTGGTCGAGCTCGGGAATGGATTTTTGAACCTTGACTTTCACCACGTTCCCCTGTTCATCGGTTGTCGCCTCAAGCAGGACTATGCCCTGGATACCGGCCTTTCTGGCCGCCTCGGGGTAAACAGGGTCGACTTTCTTGATCAGTTTGGGGACGAGCACCTCTCCTGTCGCCCCCTGTCCCTGAGCCTTTTCTTTGTCTTTGTCGAGCGCGAAGCGGACGGTCACGGTGAAAACCGCCTCTTTGGCCTGTCCGTCGATCACCAGAGGTTCGTAAACCCACTGCCGGACGGCGTCGATGGCCGCCTGGTCAAGCAAAGGCACAGACCTCAGGACCATGGCATCCTTCACCCGTCCCTGAGTATCCGTGCGCGCCTGGAGGATGACCACACCCTCCACCTTTGACTGGCGGGCGGTTTCCGGATACACCGGGTTAATGAGTTTCACCAGCTTCGGGGGCTTGATCTGATCTTTGACCTTGACCGCGCCGGCAGCGAATTCTTCGATGTCTTTTTCGCCGAGTCTGAACCTGACCGTAACTGTAAAGATCGCTTTCACCGGCTTGCCCTCGATGACCATGGGTTCATAAACCCACTGCTTGAGGGCCTCAACGGCCGCCTGGTCGAGCTCGGGGACGGAACGAAGGACCATGGTATCCATGACCCGACCGTTCTCGTCGATCTTGGCCTCAAGGATGACGGTACCCTGGATCCCTTTTTTGCGGGCCTCTTCCGGGTAAACAGGGTCGACTTTCTTGACGAGCTTCGGAGGTTTGACATCATCCTTGCAGGCGACCGCATCCTTTTCAAATTCCCGCCTCTTCTT
>DAIPLF010000226.1:0-4326 GCA_036769375.1 Candidatus Aminicenantota bacterium
GAGCTCAACACCTGGGACTCATTCAATCCCGGCAGGCTGGATCAACATCTCTACCCGTTCTACAGGAAGGGGCTGGAGGACGGCACGCTGACCGAGGAGAGGGCCCGGGAGCTCCTCCAGGCTTTCTGGATCAAGTTCAACAACCAGCCGGCGCCGCCCAAGGTCGGTGTGACGGCCGAGGAAAGCGGGACCTACACCGATTTTTGTCTGATCAATCTCGGCGGGGTCAAGAAAGACGGATCGGACGCCGTCAACGATCTCTCGTTCCTCATCCTCGACGTCATCGAAGAGATGAGGCTCCTCCAGCCGAGCTCGATGGTCCAGATCAGCAAGAAGACGCCGGATCATTTCCTGCGGCGGGCCCTGCGCATCGTCAAGACCGGTTTTGGCCAGCCCTCGATCTTCAACACCGACGCCATCGTCCAGGAGATGATGCGGCAGGGGAAATCCCTTGAAGACTCCCGCCTGGGCGGGGCCAGCGGCTGCGTGGAGGCGGGCATTTTCGGCAAGGAGAACTACAACCTCACCGGCTACTTCAACCTCCCCAAAGTCCTGGAGGTCACGCTCCATAATGGAGTCGACCCGAGGACGAGAAAGAGGATCGGCCTGCAAACCGGGGACCCGGCGGCCTTAACCGGTTACGAGGAGCTCTTCGCGGCTTTCCGCAAGCAGGTCAATCATTTCATCGACATCAAGATCAAGGGCAACAGCATCATCGAGAGGATCTACGCTGACTATATGCCGACCCCGTTTCTCTCCCTGCTCGTCGACGACTGCATCGCCCGCGGTAAGGACTATCACGACGGCGGGGCCAGGTACAACACCTCCTACATCCAGGGTGTCGGCGTCGGCACCCTAACCGATGCCCTGACAGCGATCAAGTACAATGTCTATGACCAGAAGACGCTGACCATTCCCGAGCTCCTCCAAGCCCTCGAAGACGACTTCAGCAGACGGGAAGTCCTCCGGCAGAGGCTGGTCAACAAGACCCCAAAATACGGCAACGATGACGACTACGCCGACACGATCATGGTCTCGATCTTCGATCTCTATCATGACGCCGTGAACGGCCGGCCCAACACCAAGGGCGGCACCTACCGGATCAACCTCCTGCCGACTACGGTCCATATCTATTTCGGGAAGGTCACGGGCGCCACCGCGGACGGCCGCAAGGCCGCAGAGCCGCTCTCCGAGGGCGTTTCGCCCGTCCAGGGCTCGGACCGGCACGGCCCCACGGCGGTCATCAAGTCGGTGTCCAAGATGGACCATCTGCGCACGGGCGGAACGCTCCTCAACCAGAAATTCACTCCCCAGTTGCTGTCGACCGAAGAAGGGATCGGCAAACTGGCCCACCTCGTCCGTTCTTACTTCAAGCTCGACGGCCATCACATCCAGTTCAACGTGGTGACGGTTGACACCCTACGGGAGGCGCGGAAACATCCGGAAAAATACCGCGACCTCATCGTCCGGGTCGCCGGCTACAGCGATTATTTCGTCGACCTCGGCCCTGAGTTGCAGGAAGAGATCATCCGCCGCACGGAGCACGCCTCTTTCTAGGGGTTCGTCCCACAGGCTCCTCGGTCGACGATTGAATTCTCCGCTCCAATCTGGTATAGGCTATTCGTCGTTGTCGCACAAAAAGGAGAAGCCATGTTCGAAGCCAAGACGTATATCCAAAGAAGAACGCTCCTCAAAAAGGCCCTGAATTCAGGACTCGCTCTTTTCTTGGGCAACGAAGAAAGCCCAATGAACTATCAGGCCAACACGTACCCCTTCCGGCAGGATAGCTCTTTCCTTTATTTCTTCGGGCTGGATACGCCCGGACTCGCCGCCATTATCGATGTCCAGGCCGGGACCGATACGGTCTATGGCGACGATATCACGCTCGAAGACGTGATCTGGATGGGAGAGCTGCCCAAGCTTAAGGACAGGGCTGCCGAGGCGGGTATCTTCATGACGGCCCCTCTGGCGAAATTGCAGGAAACGATTGCCGACGCCAGGAAGCAGGGCCGTCCTATCCACTATCTTCCGCCTTATCGCCCCGAGTCATTGGCCAGACTTTCCGGGCTGCTGGGTGCGCCGCCTCAAGAAATAAAGAAAAACGTGTCCGCCGAGCTGATCAGGGCGGTTGTGGCCCAGCGGTCGGTCAAGAGTGAAGAGGAAATCGGGGAGATGGAAAAGGCCCTGGCCGTCACCCGCAAAATGTACCTCTCCGCTTTGACCACGGTCCGTCCCGGGCTCTACGAGAGGGACATCGTCGGCGCGGTCGATGGGATCGCTTTGGCCCATGGTCTGCAGACGGCCTTCCCGACCATCCTGAGCGTGAACGTGCATGTCTTCCATAATCCTCATCACCACAACAAGCTCCAAAAGGGACGCCTGCTGGTCATGGATGCGGGGGCCAGCTCGGCCCTCGGATACGCTTCCGATATCACCCGGACCATCCCGGTGAGCGGCATTTTCACCCAGAAACAGAGGGGGATCTATGAGATCGTCCTGAAAGGGCAGCTGGAGGCTATAGCCTCGATGAAACCGGGCATCAAGTATAAGGATATCCACCTGTCGACGGCCAGGACGATGGCCAAGGGACTCAAAGATCTCGGGCTGATGAAAGGCGACGTCGAAGAGGCGGTCGCGGCCGGCGCCCATGCGCTCTTCTTTCCGCACGGCCTCGGGCACATGATCGGTCTCGACGTCCATGATATGGAAGGACTGGGTGAGAATTATGTCGGCTACGACACGACCGTTTCGAGGAGCCCCCAATTCGGGCTGGCCTACCTGAGGATGGCCAGGGAGCTCCGGCCGGGATTCGTCCTCACAGTCGAGCCCGGGATCTATTTTATCCCGGCGCTCATTGATCAATGGAGGAGCAAAAAGAGGCTGACAGCCTTCATTGACTACGCCAGGGTCGAGGAATACAGGGATTTCACCGGCATCCGGATCGAAGACAACGTGCTCATAACCAAGGACGGGAGACGCGTCCTCGGCCGGCCTATCCCGAAGAAGGTGAAGGACATCGAAAATACGATGGCCTCGGCTTCGAGGAAGTGATGAAGATCGCCCTCATCCAGCAACACGCCTCTCCCGACCAGGGGGACAATCTGCAGCGGGGAAGGGAGGCGTTCCGCAAGGCCGCCCGGGCCGGCGCCGACCTCATCGCCTTTGCCGAACTTGGCTTCCTCAGATTCCTCCCTCAACATCCAGTCACCTCCAAGGCCCTCTCCATGGCCGAGCCGATACCCGGGCCCACCACAGAGATGTTCTCGGAAATGGCTCGGGAGTCCGGAGTCGTCTGTATCATCAACCTCCTGGAAAGAGACGGCGAACGGACATTCGACTCCTCTCCCGTGATCGATGCCGACGGCCGGATTTTGGGTGTCGTCCGGATGGTTCATATCATGGACGGACCCGGTTTCCACGAGCGCGGGTTTTATCACCCCGGCGACAAGAGTTCGCTCGTCTTCGATAGCAGGGCTGGGAGGGTAGGCGTGGCCATCTGCTATGATCGCCATTTTCCTGAATACATGCGAGAACTGGCTCTCCAGGGCGCTGAGGTCGTGGTCGTCCCTCAGGCTGGGGCGGTCGGCGAATGGCCTGAAGGGATCTTTGAGGCCGAGCTGCGGATCGCCGCTTTCCAGAACGGATATTTTGTGGCCCTGGTCAACCGGGTGGGCGAGGAAGAGGTCCACCGCTTTTCCGGCGAGTCCTTCGTCGTCGGACCCGATGGCGGGGTGATCGCCCGCGCCCCCAAGAACAAGGATTGCCTTCTTTACTCAGATTGCGACCTGATCCAAGTCGTCCAGTCGTTCGCCAAGCGGCACTTTCTTCAGGACCGGAGGCCCGGATTCTACAGGACGCTGAGACTCTTCGAGTGAAAGCCATGCCGAACTGGTACGTCGTCAACACGAAGCCGAAAAAAGAATTCCAGGTCGAGAAGCTCTTCACCGAGGGGGGGTTCACATACTACAATCCGATCTATAAGCAGGATCAGAGGGTCCGTCCCTTCTTCCCCGGCTACGGTTTTTTGGCCTTCGAATTCCCGGATCAATACCAAATGGTCAAGTACACGCGGGGTATCAAGCGGGTGGTGGGAAACAAAGGAGGACCCATCCCTATCCCCGACGAAGTCATCCAGGAGCTCAAAGCCCGCGAGATCGCCGGTTTGATAGAACTCGAAAAGCACGGGGTGGCGCCTCAATTGGGCGACGAGATCGAAGTCGCCGAAGGCCCACTCAAAGGCCTGAGAGGGGTTTTCCAGAAGGAAGCCGGTGACAAAGAACGGGTGATGATCCTGCTGAGTTATGTTTCGTACCAAGGACAACTCCT
>DAIPLF010000227.1:0-4323 GCA_036769375.1 Candidatus Aminicenantota bacterium
CAGTGCTTCGCCGAGATCATGGAGGAGTGGAAAAAAGAAAAGTGAATAAACCGCAGCCGCCTCCCCAGATCCGGGAGTGGCGGGCCCAGTTCCCGATCCTCAGCCGGGCCGTCCACCTGGCCAACTGCTCGCAATCCCCTCAGTCGGTGCGCGTCCGCAAGGCGGTCGAGAGTTATCTCGACGACTGGGCGGAATCCGGCATGAACTGGGAAAAATGGATGGAGGAAGTCCACTCCTCCAAAGAGGAATTCGCCCGGCTCGTCGGCGGCCATCCCGGCGAAGTGTCCATGCACGGCTCCGCTTCCCAGGCGATAAGCGCAGTGGCCAGCTCTTTTGACTATACGGGAAACAGGAACAAGATCATCGTGACGGAGGCCGATTTTCCGACCGTTGTCTTCATCTGGAAAGCCTGCCTCCGGATCGGGCTCACCCTGGAGGTCGTGCCCGTCACCAACGGCGAGATCGACCCCTCGGCTTACGAAAAATGCATCGACGAACGCACGCTGATCACCTGCATCCCTCAGGTCTACTATCAAAACGGGTTCAAACAGGATATCGCTCTGATCGCGGAGATGGCTCATGAAAGGGGCTCCCTCATATTCGTGGATGCCTACCAGGCCCTCGGGACGGAGCCGGTGGATGTGCGGCAAATGGATATCGACATCCTCGTCTCCGGGAATCTCAAGTATCTTCTCGGCCTGCCGGGCTCTGCCTATCTCTATGTCAAGAGAGAGCTCATTCCCGGCATGAAACCCACGGCAACCGGCTGGTTCGGCCAGGAAAACCCGTTCGCCTTCGACATCCGGGAGTTCCTGTATGCGGGCGACGCCCGCAGGTTCGACACGGGAACGCCGATCGTCATAGCCGCCTACGCCGCCCGCGAGGGGATGCGGATCATCAACGAAGTCGGCGTGTCCCGGATCAAGCCCTGGATCGATGAGCTTTCGCGGTATGCGATCCGGGAGATCGAAAGGAGAGGCTTCGAGACCTCGTCTCCCCGAGACATCTCCAAGAAGGGACCGATCACCTCCATCCCCGTGCCGTCTTCCCAAAAGGCGGAAACGGAGCTGAAAAAACGCGGGATCATCGTCTCGGCCCGGGGGCCGGTCATCCGCCTGGCCCATCATTTTTTTGTGATCCCTGAAGACATCGACCGCGCCCTGGACAGCCTGGAGGAGATCGTCGGCCCGGGATCGAAAAAGTAAGCGTTCCGCTCTCATGAAAGAGTCCGATCCCGTCCCCAAACGAGAGACGTTTTCCTCGGTCTTCGGCGTCGTAATGACGATGATCGGGGTGGCGGTCGGCCTCGGGGCGTTCTGGCGCTTTCCCTACATGGCGGGCCGGTTCGGCGGGTCCGCCTTCGTCCTTTTCTACTTGCTGATCACTCTGTTCATCGGGATACCGGCCTTGATGGCCGAGTGGACGCTCGGAAGGCACACGGGGCGGGGGACGCTGGGCAGCTTTGAAAAGGGCGGATTTCCCGGGGGCCGCTGGTTCGGTTTTTTTCTCTTCGGCGTGGTCATTTTTGCCACGGGCTATTATTCCAACGTGGTCGGCTGGGTGGCTTTCCACGGCTTTGAGCAGTTCCTGCGCGCCCTGGGCCTGGAATTTGACGCCTCCGCGATCCTCCCGCCTCAGGAAGGATTCAGCCTGACCTCTTTGCTCCTCCAACTCCTCATGACGGCCGCGGTCATCTTCAGCTGCTGGGTGGTCCTGGTCAAAGGCCTGCGAAAGGGAATTGAGAAATCCAGCCGCTGGATCGTGCCTCTCGTCTTCGGGTTTCTCATCATCTTGATCCTGAGGTCAGTCACCTTGAAGGGCGCCGGCGAAGGGATCCGCTGGTTCATCCTGAAATTCCGCTGGAGCGAGCTCACGCCCGGAGTGATGGCGGCCGCGCTGGGGATGGCCTTCTTCTGTCTCTCCCTCGGAGGGACGTTCATGGTCATGTACGGTTCTTATCTGGACAAAGAAACCCGGATCCCCAGGAATGCGGTGATCACGGGGCTGGGGGCATCCTTGGCGGGTATCCTGGCGGGGCTGGCCATCTTCCCCGCGGTTTTCTCGTTCGGGCTGGAACCCGGCTCCGGCCCGGGGTTGATCTTCGTGACGCTGCCTAGGATGTTCGCCCTTATGCCGCTGGGTTGGGTTTTCGGGATCGTTTTTTTCGCCGGGCTCTTCGGGATCGCCTATCTTTCCGCTGTGGCCGCTTTCGAAGTTCTGGTGGGCGGCGTCGTCGACAACTCGAATATCCCCCGAAGAAAGGCGGCCCTCATCATCTGCGGGATCGTCTTCATCCTTGCGGTGCCCCCGATGATCAACGCCCGGATCTTCATTCCCTGGGACCTCGCCTTCGGCTCTGGAATGCAGGCTTTAGGTTCCCTCCTGGCGGTCGTTACGACAGTCTGGTTCATCAAGAGGTCGGAGGCCCTAAAAGAGCTGGCAGCGGGAACGGGCAAGCGCTTTCCGCGGGCGCTTTACTGGTGGATGCGGATCGCCGTCCCCCTGGCCATCCTCCTTGTCGGCCTCAACTGGCTCCTGGAGGCGGTCTTCAAGATCAACCTCGTCGGCTGACGGCCAGGGCTTTTTTGTCGGACCGGCCCGTTTTCCCATGATTCTTTGGAACAATCCCCTTGCTGGCGCGTCTAAATTGGCAGAAGGATATGACTAATCTGCCTGGGCAATTGCCGGAAAAGACAATTCTTTCTGCGGCGGGCCCTTGCCTCGGGCGCAGGTTTCCGCTAAGGTAAGGGGCCGGAATCATGACAGCTCCTGACTGGGCGCCAGAATGAAAAGAGCGATCATTTTCGCTTTTTTCGCCTCCTTATTAGTTCTTTCCGTGGTCAGCCTTTCCTCCCCTGCTCCCCTCTCCGCCTATGATTTGCAGAGGCGCATCGACGCTATTCTCGGCGCTTCGGGCCTGCGCAAGGTCCTTTTTTCCGTCCGGATCATAGATGCCGGGACGGGCGAGGCCGTTTACGAGAAGAACCCGCACCTGGGCCTCCTGCCGGCCTCCAACATGAAGATCGTCACCTCAGCGGCCGCCCTCGAACACCTGGGCCGGGATTTCGCTTTCGTCACCCGGGTGGGGCTGTGCGGGGACGCGCTCGTCGTCAAAGGAAGCGGCGACCCCCTCCTCGGCGACAAGGAAACCGAAGCCAAGAACGGACACATCTACCAACCGCTCATCAGGGAGACCATCTCCCGCCTCCGCGAGATGGAGGTTGCTTCCGTCTCCGATATCCTCATCGACACTTCGATTTTCGACAATCAGCGCGTCCATCCGAGCTGGCCCTTGGACCAGCTTCATCAAAAGTACGCCTGCGAGGTGAGCGGCCTCAACTTCAACGGCAACTGCGTCGACATCTCCGCCGCCAACCGGAACGGCAAGGTCGTCCTGGCGCTCGACCCTCCGACCGATTATGTCAAGCTCATCAACGCCCTGACTGTCTGGCGCAGCCGGAGAAGCTGGTTCAGCGTCAACCGCACAAAAGTGCCTGGCGAGCTTCTCATCCAGGGAAACTGCCGGGCCCAGGCCGGGCCGTACGCGGTAGCCGTCGAGAATCCGGCGCTCTTTTTCGGCCGCCTGCTGCGGAACGCCCTGATCGGGGAAGGGGTCAGCGTCTCCGGCGACGTCCGGGAGGGTCCGGCGCCGGAGGACTGCGAGTTCAGGCCCGTGAGCGAATGCACCACCTCGATCGGCGACTGCCTGCAGCGGACGAACAAGGACAGTTTCGGTCTGGCGGCCGAGGCCATGTTCAAGAGACTCGCGGTTCAATCCAACCCCGAGAGGAGACAGGGAAGTTGGGAGGGCGGACGGGAGGTCTTGTCTAACTACCTCCGAGCGCTTGGTGTCGATGACAGGGAGTTCGTGATCGCCGACGGCAGCGGTCTCAGCCGGGATAACCGGTTAAGCGCCAACGCCCTGACCCTCGTGCTGATGCATCTCTCCGTGGGCGCCGACTGGGAATTCTACAGGAGCTCACTGGCCGTGGGCGGGCTGGACGGGACGATCGAGAATCACTTCTGGGAAAAGCCCTATCGCGGCCGAGTGCTGGCCAAATCCGGCTATATCCAGGCCGTCCGGGCGCTTTCCGGCGTCATCCGCACGGACAGCGGCGACTACCTCTTCTCGATCTTGGGCAACAAGGCCGGAAGCGGGGCCCGCGCCGCTATCGACCGCACCGTCAAAGCTGTTATCGACTGGGCCTCCGCGCGCTGATTCTCCCCCTCATCATTCGGTAATTCGGCGCCGGGCAACTCATTTCTCAAACTCCTCGGGCAACCGTTGCCGCAGGAGAAGCGTCTCCTTAAATAAGTGAGGTT
>DAIPLF010000228.1:0-4320 GCA_036769375.1 Candidatus Aminicenantota bacterium
GAAGCTTGAAATCCGAATCCCCGTGGGCTAAGCTAGTCTCCTGGATTCCCATGGAAATCGTTAGAAATCAAGGAGAAAAGGGCACCTGGACGACACTCCTGGCCCTTGCGCTGGCCGGCTGTCTGCTGTTCTCTCTCATCTCCATAACAGCGATGGAGAGCTTCCTGACCGTGGCCTTCTTTTTCTGGCTCATCGCCCTATTCAGACGCCAGGCCAAAATAGAGCTCCCCGGGTTCTTCTGGCCCCTGCTTGTCTACGCCGCGCTTTCGCTCATCGTTTGCTTCTTCTCGGTCAACCCGGCGGTCAGCTTCAAGGACGCCCGTGAGCTTCTCCTCTATCTCGTAGTCCCCATCACCATGAGCGCGGCGGCATCGCGGCGCGGCCGTTCCTGGACGACGGCGGCCTTCCTGGCTTCAGGCTTGGTCAGCTCCATTTATTCCCTGGGCTATTTCCTCATCAAAGCGCAGCCCGGCGAGCGCATGCAGGGCTTTATGGGACACTATATGACCCAGGCGGGTCTCCTCCTCCTCTTTATCTGCGCCGCCCTGAGCTTTTTTCTCTTTCTCCGGGATAGGACGAGATGGCTTTGGGGGATCGCCTTTGTCCTGGCCGTCGCCGCCCTCGCCTTGACCCTGACCCGGAGCGCCTGGGTAGGGCTGATCATCGCCGCCGTTTTCATCCTCGTCCTTTATAAGCCCAAGGCTCTCTTCCTTGTCCCTCTTGTCGTCGCCGTCTTCCTCCTCGCCAGCCCTCAGCCCATGAAACGCCGCGCCCTGAGCATCTTCAGCCCGCACAGCTACGCCAACAAGCAAAGGCTCGAATATATTAAAGCGGGCTGGCAGATCATCAAGGAGTATCCCCTTCACGGCACCGGCCCGGACACGGTGGATATGGTTTTTCAGGACCCCAAGTATGGCCTCTCCGAGATCAGCCGGCAGAACGTCCACCTCCACAATAACATCATTCAGATCGCTGCCGAGCGGGGAGTGCCGACCCTCTTGGCCTGGATACTCTTCATCGTCTGGACCTTCCTCTCCCTGCTCAAATCCTTGAAGAATAAAGGTTCGACCGTCTTTGCTCCGGCTGCCGCCGCCGCGGCTGCGCTGTTAGCCCTGGTGACAGCCGGCCTCTTTGAATACAACTTCGCCGATTCAGAGATCGCCGTCCTCTTCCTCTATCTCCTCACCTTTCCGTTCGCCTTCCCGAAGGGAGGAGAGCTATGAAGGCCGGGCTCAGGAAACGGCGCCTGTTCCTGGGCTTCACTATTCTCCTGTGCCTCTATGTCCTTTGGCTCGGCTCGATACTCTTCAGGTATCGGGCGGGCCGGATGATGCCGGCCGAAAGACTGCGCTCCACTCACGAGGTTCAGGGCGTCTACCATATCCACACGCTTTATTCGGACGGCAGCAAGCCTCTGGAGAAGATCGCCGCCGCGGCTTCCCGGCAGGGCTTGGATTTCATCATTCTGACTGACCACGGCAATCCCAACCGGCCATCCCTGGCCAGCCAGGGATGGCGAGGGGACCTCCTCGTCCTCGCCGGCAGCGAGCTCTCGGTGAGCCGGGGGCATCTGGTCGCCTTGGATTTCAGACCGCCGGCCGGGCTCTTTTCGCAGAACGCAGAGGAGGCGGTCCAGGAGATCGCCGCAGGCGGCGGGTTCGCCGTCATCGCCCATCCCTTCTCCAAGACCAGGTGGTCCTGGGGAGATTTCGCCGGATACGCCGGGATCGAACTCATCAACGGCGATGCCATGGTCAGGGGGAATTTTTTCTCCTCAATCCCCTATCTCCCTACCCTGCTCTTGAGCCCCAGGATCTTCCTTCTCAAGGCGCTGGAGAGGCCTTCGCAGAGCCTGCGGAAATGGGACGAGTTAGGAGCGAGGCGGGCCGTCTACGGCTATTTCGGCGCCGATGCTCATCTCGCCTACAGGGCGCTCTTCTCCTGCTTCAGGCTCCATGTGCTCCTTGGAGAGCCCCTCGCTGAAGAATTCGAGAACGCCAAGACGCAAGTCTTCAATTCGCTCCGTCGGGGGACTTTCTATTGCGCCGTTGATGCCGCCCAACCGGCGTCCGGATTCGACTTCTGGGTGGAGAGCCGCAGGAGCCGCTCTTCCATGGGGAGCGCGGTCCCGGCGGACCCGTCATCCCGGGTCGAGCTTCGGGCCAAGGGAGCCTTTCCGTTTGCGGTCGAAATCCGCTTGCTCCGTGACGGAGAGGTCGTGCTCAGCTCCAGGGGGCCCGAGGTCTCCTACTCTCCCGGGGGGCCCGGAGTTTACAGGGTAGAGGTTTATCTCCAAGGAAGGTCTCCTCTCGCCCGGGATTTTCCCTGGATCATCTCCAATCCCATCTATCTCAGAGAGGCCGGAACGTGAAAACTTCAGCTCTTCAACCTGAAAAGATGGCCCGTGTTATCAGTGGGTTCAAAACAAAGCGCGTGCTCGTCCTGGGAGACCTGATGCTCGACCGCTATATCTGGGGCGCGGTCTCCAGGATATCCCCCGAGGCTCCCGTCCCCGTAGTCGAAGTGAAAAAGGATACCCTGAGCTTGGGGGGCGCGGGCAACGTCCTCCAGAACCTGGCCAGCCTCGGCGCCGAGACCGTTCTCACCGGTATCGTCGGTGACGACCCGGAGGGGCGCTGGGTCCGGGACAACGCTTCCTGGAGCCGGGGCGTTTTCCTCGATAAGTCCCGGTCGACGACAGTCAAGACCAGGATCATCGCCCACCATCAGCAGGTCGTGCGGGTGGACCTCGAGCAGAGGGGCAACCTGTCGACCGAACTCGAGCTGAAGATCCTGGAATTCATCCGGAGCGAACAGGTTCACGGCCTTCTCATTTCCGACTACAACAAGGGATTCATCACCCCTTCCCTCATGGCGGGGGTCCTTTCCCTGGCCAAGGTGGGACGGATCCCCGTTTTTGTCGACCCCAAGGTTCCCCATTTCCGCCTCTATTCTCCCGTCACCCTGATCACGCCCAATCATCTCGAGGCGGAGAAGATCGTCGGCCACGGATGCCAGACCGACTCTGAAGCCGAGAAGGCAGGGGCCGAGATCCTCTCCCTGATCTCCTGCCGCTATCTGATCATCAAGCGCGGGGAACAGGGGATGACGGTCTTCGAGCGGGGAAAGCGGCCCCTCCATATCCCGACCGTCGCCCGTGAGGTTTTCGATGTCACCGGGGCCGGCGATACGGTCATTGCTGCCGCCACCCTCGCCCTCCTTGCCGGCGCCACGATCGGGGAGGCCGCCCGGATCGCCAACGCGGCGGCCGGGGTTGTGGTGGGGAAGATCGGAACCGCCACCGTAACGCCGGAAGAGCTCACGGCGGCACTGAAGGAAAGCTAAGATCCAAGCGATGACCAGCCCGACCGTCTATTGAGAACGGCCCCCGAAAGCCCTATAATAAAAAGAGATGTGTGGCGTTATCGGTTTGTATGGGAACGCGGATATCTCTCGCGACCTCTACCAGGGTCTTCTGGCCATCCAACATAGAGGCCAGGACTCGGCCGGCATGATCACTTACAGCGGCCGCTTCCATACGAAAAAGGGGAACGGCCTCGTCCAGGACATCTTTACCCCTGAACATCTCGAACGCTTGAAGGGTTCGATTGGGATCGGCCATACTCGCTACCCGACCATCGGCGGCGGCCGGGGCGACGACGCCCAACCCTTCCTGGTGACCTCGCCGTTCGGCATCATGATGGCTCACAACGGAAACATCATCAACTATCGGCAGCTCAAAAAGGACCTCTTCGAAAAATACCACCGCCTGCTCAATTCCAACAACGATGTCGAAGCCGTCCTCAACGTCTTCGCCGAGGAGCTGGGCGCCCAGCGGACCAAGCGGCTCACGCCAAAAAACGTCTATAAAGCAGTCGAGGGCGTCTACAATCAGGTCAAGGGCAGCTATTCGGTCGTCGCCTACGTCGCCGAGCAGGGGATGGTCGCCTTCCGCGACCCCTACGGGATAAAGCCCCTGGCCTACGGGATCCGCCGCGACGGCCTCACCCCCTCCTATGCCTTCGCGTCCGAGAGCGTGGCCCTGAACATCACGGGCTTCACGGAGATCCGCAACGTCGAGGCGGGCGAGGTCCTTTTCCTCGACCAGGGCCGGACGCTCCACCGCCGTCAGATCGGCCACTGCCCCCATTCACCCTGTCTCTTCGAGTGGGTCTATTTCGCCCGGCCGGATTCCTTCATCGACAACGTCAACGTTTACCTCTGTCGGGTCGAGCTCGGCCGGCTCCTGACCGAGGAGGTTCGTAAACAAAACCTCAAGATCGATGTCGTCGTGCCGGTGCCGGATTCGGCCCGCGACGC
>DAIPLF010000229.1:0-2104 GCA_036769375.1 Candidatus Aminicenantota bacterium
CGTCCGACCATTGATAGACCTCGGCGGCGAGGATGTTGCGGCCGGGACGGAGCAGCGGGGTGATGTCAAACTCGGCCGGTGTCCGGCTGTCCTCGCTGTACCCGGCCGCCTGGCCGTTGACCCAGACGGTGAAAGCGGACTCTACTCCGTCGAAATGAAGATAGACCACCCGGCCCTGCCAGATCTCCGGCACGACGAACTCGGTGCGGAAGGAGCCTACGGGGTTATGGTCATGCGGGATATGGGGAGGATTCGCCGGGAAAGGGTAGCCTTCATCGAGGAAAATGGGGACATCATACCCCTGAAACTGCCAGTTTCCGGGGACATCGATCTCCTTCCAGCCGGAGACATCAACCTCCGGTTTGTTGAAATCCAGGGGGCGGTCAGCCGGTTTGGAGACCCAATGGAACTTCCACTTTCCGTTAAGGAGAAGCATGTCCTCCGAAGCAAAGCGGTCGGCCGCGAGCGCTTTCTCAAGGGATGAGTAGGGCATCAGCGTGGCGTGCGGCTGCTCGGTTCCCCGGCTGACGACAAGCGGATTCTCCCAATCGTTGACCTGGGGCGTCTCCCCGGAAGGAGAGATAGTGAACGCGCCCAGAAGCAGGAGGCCGAGGAGGACCGGCAGCGCATCCTTCGGGATCTTACCAAGAACTCTGGCGGTCACCTGGTTCATTTCCGGCTCCTTTCAGCCCGAGGCCCCCTCATTTATATCGTTACGACCGGCTCCAATCAAGTCCGGTCCGGCGGCGCGCCCACTTCCCAAGCGGGCCGGGAATACGTATACTAATAATATAGGATTAGTAGGAGATAAGGAGCCAGATGGGCAGAATCATGCGGTTCGCAGGGATTTCACTGATCTTCTTGTCGGGTATCTTGGGCGTCCGGACCGCAGAGGCCGGCCCGTCAAGAGGCCTGCGCGTTGCCGATGGCCCGGCCATGGAGGAGACGACGATGATCCAAAAGATCCGGAAGACCGATCAAGAATGGAAGGGCATCCTGACCGCGGAGCAGTACCGGGTGCTGCGCCAGGCCGGGACGGAGAGGCCGTTCGCCGGGAAGTACAACGACCATTACGAAAGCGGCGTTTATGTCTGCGGCGCCTGCGGGACGCCGCTTTTTGCTTCCGCAACGAAGTATGACCACGGCAGCGGCTGGCCCAGTTTCACCGCGCCGATCGACGAGGGCCGTCTGGAGTACCGGGAGGACCGTTCCCACGGGATGGTCCGGACGGAAGTCCGCTGCGCCGCCTGCGGCTCCCATCTCGGCCATGTCTTCGACGACGGCCCGGCGCCGGCCCTCAAGCATTTCTGCATCAACTCGATCGCCCTGGGCTTCGCCTCCGTGAACCGGGAAGAAGGGATGAAGAAAGAAGCGACCGAAACGGCCCTCTTCGCCGCCGGCTGCTTCTGGGGAGTGGAGGACAAGTTCGGGCGGATCAAGGGCGTCATTTCCACCCGCGTCGGCTACACGGGCGGCCATACCAAGGATCCCACCTACCAAAAAGTGTGCTCGGACACAACCGGCCACGCGGAAGCCGTCGAGGTCATCTTTGACCCCAAGAAAGTGAGCTACGGCGAACTCCTGGACGCCTTCTTCAGGTTCCATGACCCAACCCAAATCAACCGTCAAGGACCGGACACAGGGACGCAGTACAGGTCAGCGGTCTTCACCCTGAATGAAGCTCAAAAAGAGGCCGCGCTCGAGGCGATCGCCAAGCTTGACGCGTCGGCCCGGTATGACTGTCCCGTAGTCACCCAGGTCCTTCCCGCCTCGGAGTTCACCCAGGCCGAAGATTATCACCAGAAATACTACGAGAAGCTTAGCCAGAGGAAGTAGCGGCCCGTCGGCCGGCCCGTCTTGTCTCCGCTGTACCCAGGGTGTAGAATTGTCTTGAGTCCGATGCGCATCATCTTATTCACCGGAAAGGGCGGCGTCGGGAAAACCACGCTCGCCGCCTCGACGGCCCTTCTTTCCGCCCGTCAGGGCTACAAGACTCTGGTCATCTCGACGGACGCGGCCCACAGCCTTTCCGATTCCTTCGAAGTCCCGCTCGGCAACTGTCCTCAGAAGATTACCGCCAACCTCTACGGACAGGAGGTCAACG
>DAIPLF010000229.1:2204-4316 GCA_036769375.1 Candidatus Aminicenantota bacterium
CTCGGCAACTGTCCTCAGAAGATTACCGCCAACCTCTACGGACAGGAGGTCAACGCCCTGGAGCAGATGGCAGCCAAGTGGGGCGAGATCAAGACCTACTTGGCGGCCCTGTTCGCCTCCCAGGGAGTGAATTCGATCGAAGCCGAGGAGCTGAGCGTCTTCCCGGGGATGGAGGAGCTCTTCAGCCTGATGGAGATCCGCAATTACCACAGGACCGCCGATTATGACGTCATCATCGTCGACTGTGCGCCGACCGGAGACACCCTGCGCCTCCTTAGCGCGCCGGAGATAACCAACTGGTATCTGAAGCACATCTTCCCCGTTCAGCGGACGGCGGCCAAGGCGATCCGGCCCGTGGCCAGCCGCCTCCTCCCCTTCCCCTTCCCGGAGGACCGCGTCTTCGAAGCGATGAAGAAGCTGACGGAACAGCTCGCCGAGATGAAAAAGATCCTTGAGGACGGCCGGACGACGTCCATCCGCCTCGTTATCAACCCGGAAAGAATGGTCATCAAGGAGGCCCAGCGCGCCTACACGTTCTTTTGCCTCTTTGGCTATGCCGTCGATCTGATCATCGTCAACCGGGTCATACCGGCGTTGGTCGAGGACCCCTATTTCCTGAAATGGAAGGCCATCCAGGAGAGCTACCTTCGCCTGATCGAAGAGAGCTTCTCGCCGATCCCCATACTTGCGGCCGAGCTTGCTAACCAGGAGGTCGTCGGGAAAGGGTCGCTTGAAAAAATGGGGGACAGCGTCTATCGGGGAAAGGACCCTGCCAGGCTCTTCTTTGCCCAGAAGCCCCTCCAGATCGAAAAGGAAGACGGCAGCTACGTCCTGTCTCTGCACCTGCCGTTTGTCGAGAAAGGCGACCTCGACCTCTCCCAAAAGGGAGAGGAGCTGTTCATCAGGGTGGGACCGTTAAAAAGGAATATCCTGCTTCCCCGGGTGCTTCTGAGTCACTCCATCCAGGGAGCGAAATTTGTGGCGGAAAGGCTGAAGATCAGATTCGAGCCCGACCGCAAGGAGGCGTGACCATGGCGGCCGAAAAAATGCGGGAGATCAAGATCTCCGTACCCGAAGAGCTGTTCACCCTGTTCCTTCCCTTCCAGGCCCAGGAACATCTGCTCAAGGCCAGGAAGGAGGTGCTCCTGGCCGTCCGCTCGCTTATCGATTCCCGGCTCGAGGCGCTGGAAAAGCGGGGCGCCCGGAAGGCCGAGCCAAAGCGGAAGATCAAGATCGAGTAATAGATTCCCCTTGATTCCGGAGGAGACTTTGGAGCATTATTATACTCTATTTCCCGAGAAACTATGACCGATACGGCCGCCGCAACCCCCCCCCGCCCCAAGCTCCGCCTCCTGGGAGTGATCCCCGGGAAATGGGTCCTCGGTTTCGTTAACTCCCTGGCCCGGTTCTCGGATATCCTTGTCCGCCTCGATGTCAGCCCCAATTCCATCACCTTCCTGGCGTTGCTTGCCGGTTTGGCTGCCGGCGCCCTTTTCGCCTTCAATCGCCCCGGTTGGGCCGTTGTCCTGATCTTCATCTGCGGCGCCCTGGACGTCATCGACGGAAAGGTCGCGGTCAAGGCCAAGAAACAGAGCTTGTACGGCGCCATCTTCGACTCGACGCTCGATCGCTACTCTGAATTCTTCATCTACCTCGGCTTGGCCTACTATTTTCGGGGCCGCTGGCCGATGTGGATCCCCTTTTTCACCTTCCTGGGGTCCACCATGGTCAGCTACACCCGGGCCCGGGCCGAGGGTCTGGGTATCGAGTGCAAGGTCGGCTTCATGCAGCGGGCCGAGCGGATGATCCTTCTCGTCCTCGGCGCCCTGATCGGCACAGTCTTCAACGTCTTCGACCCGGCGATGATCACCGTCCTGACCGCCATCGCCGTCATCTCCAATATCACGGCCATCCAAAGAACTCTCCTCGTGAAAAAGATCGAGAGACAAAGGAACACAAACAAGGAGGTCTGAGCGCATGGACAAGATCCGAGTCGCCATCATCGGTGTCGGCAACTGCGCCTCTTCGCTCGTCCAGGGGATCGAGTACTACAAGAGCGCCAAGGAAGGGGATTTTATCCCCGGCGTCATGCATATCAACCTGGGCGGCTAT
>DAIPLF010000230.1:0-4299 GCA_036769375.1 Candidatus Aminicenantota bacterium
TCCAGGCTGCCGAGCTCGCGGTCGAGGCCGAGGACGCGGGCTGGAGTGAGGGAAGCCATCCGCACGACTTGGGGAACGGGCAAGCCAGTCCACTGAATGATATTGCCGACGGCCCGGTTAAGCGTGAGGACGCTTCCGGCGAGCGCGCCGCCGTCCTTAAGCCGGGCCTGTCCATCCTTGACCGCGACGTCCAATCCGCCCACTTGAAAATCTCCGTCGCCGAGCCCTGCGGCATTCATGCTGTCCGTGATCAGACAGATGCGGTCCGGACCCTTCTGCCGGACTGCGAGCCGCAGCGCTGCCGGATGGACGTGGATTCCGTCGGCGATGAGCTCGGCTGTCACCCCGTCGGATTCCAGGACCGCGCCGATAACTCCCGGCTCGCGCGGTTGAAAGCCGCTCATCGCGTTGTAGAGGTGGGTGGCATGGGAGACGCCCAGCTCGAAGCACCGGACCGCCAACTCGTAGGCGGCTTCAGAATGTCCGATGGAGACCACCCATCCGTTTTCTTTGAGGGCCGGGATGAACTTCATGTTGTCCCCGACTTCGGGGGCGATGGTGATGATCGTACGGAGAGATCGAACGGTCTCCTCCAGCCGGCGGATATCTGCAGCCTGGATCGGCCTGATGAACTCGGCATTCTGGGCCCCTTTCTTCTTGATGTTTAGAAAGGGGGCCTCGAGATAGACGCCCAAAAGCTCCGCTCCAGACGGGTTCGTCATCGCCTGCCGCACGCAGTTGACCGCGTCCAGGATCGCCGGAAGGGGGGCAGCCAGGGTCGTCGGCACAAACCCGGTGACGCCGCAGCGGGCTTGATGGGCGGCGATCTCCGCGAGGCCGGCGACCTTCCCGTCCATGACGTCCCTTCCCATGGCGCCGTGAAGGTGGATGTCGATGAGCCCCGGAGTGATGGTGCAGCCGCTGTGATCATGCCGGTCCATTCCCTCCAAAGGCGGCGACTGATCCTTGGGAAAAACGCCGGCGATGACTTCCCCCTCGATGATTATAGTGCTTCCTTCCAAGACTCGGTCCGGAAGCACGATATTTCCGATAAGGGCGGTCGATCGCACGGAAAACGTTCCTCCTGAATTGTCCGATCGGTATTATTCTATCCCTGGAACGTCAAAAAATAAAAGGCCATCGGGGATTCGGTCTATTTGTTGATTGTTGAGACCTGACCCCTGATATTGCACTTTTGCGTCCGGATAATCGCCAACTGAAGCAGGATGATCATGACACAACTGACCACCGGGATAATGAGCCCGGCGCGAAGCCCGGAGGCATTGGCGACCTTGCCCGCGAGCCATGGGGCCGTCATCCCCCCCGCCAGGGCGATCATGAAGATGACGCTGAAGGCGGTCCCCGTGAGATCGGAGAAAGCTTCACCGGCGATGGCCAGGGTCGTCGGGAAGATGGCGGCGAAACCGAGCCCGGCGAGGACGACACCGACCGAGGCCAGGGTTCCCGATGGCGCGGCGGCCACGACGGTGGTGCCGACGAGCGCCAGGGCCGCGCTGGACAGGATCAGAGTCTCATTCTTCCAGACCCGGACCAGCTTCCTTGAGACGACCAGCCTCCCGGCCATCATCGCTCCCCAGTACGCGGCCAGGACAAGGGAGGCGGACATCTGGGAAAAGCGGAAGTTCTCGTTGAGGTAAGTGGAGATCCAGCCGCCGACCGTGAACTCGTTCCCGGACTGGAAGAAGAGCAGGAATCCGCATAGCCAGAGAAGAGGGCTCCGGACGACCTGAGCCGCCTGGCGCAGAGGAAAACCCTGGGCGTGCTTGGCCGTGGGAAAGCGAAACAGGAGGAAAAGGGTGAACGGGATCAAGCTGAGGACGGCGGCGATGACCAGGATCTTGGCCAGCCCCAGGCTCCCGAGGAGAGTCCCGATGAGGAAGGGGATGAGCAACGCCCCGAACCCGAAGAAGATGCCCAGAAGGTTCAGCGCCGCGCTCCGGTTCTCCGGGTTGAGGTCGCTGGTCAAGGCGTTGGACCCTCCGTTAAGGCCGCCTCCTCCGACGCCGAGAAGCACCGCCGCCGCCACGAGAAGAGCGTAGGTCGGCGCCAGGGTGAACAAAAAGAACGAAGCGGCCACGAGCAGGCTGCACAAAGCCAGGAAAATCCGGTAGCCGAAGCGGTCGACGACCGGCCCGAAGACGACCGACATCCCGAGCATGGCCAGGTTCATGAAGAAAAAGAGGTTCCCGGCCTCGCTCTTGCTGAAGTGAATCCGTTCGAAGAGGGACGGCAGGATCGCGCCCAGGATGGCCATGACGATGCCGAAGACGAAGATCCCGGCCCAGGCCGAATACATCAGGCTGCGGACGCCGGCCGGCTTCCGGCCTGGTTGCGCGGTCTTTTCTGTCAGAGCCATAATTGTTCAGCTCCGCGGAGCCTTTTTCGCCGCGGGCCGCCGCCTCAAGGGTTTCCATGGCCGGGCATAATAGAACTCAGAAAACGCCTCGTAGACCTTGTCCATGTGCCCGCTGGGCACACCCTGGACGTTGGGCGAAACGAAGGTCGGCGGAAGCTTCTTCCTTTTGGCCAGGAGAGCTCCTGCTTCGGCGACCAAGGCCATGGCGATGGCCACCGCAGCCACGGTCGAGCCGGCAGCCACTTTTTCTTTCAGGCCAACGTCGACCAGCGCATCCTCGTGCGGCGTGCAATTGTCTATGGCGACATCGGCCAAGTCGGAAAGGAAGAGGCCCGAGGAATGGCGTGGCTTGGAGATCGTCCGGTTGGCGTGGGACGAGACGGTAATGATCTTGAGTCCCTTCGCCTTGGCCTCGCTGGCCACTTCGATGGCGGCCGAGTTCAGGCCTCCGTGGGAGAAGGCGATCAGGCAATCCTGGGGTTCAAGCCGATAGCTCTCCAGAAAAATTTTGGCGTACCCTTCCCTCCTCTCCAGCCACAGGAGTTCCCGGGCCCCTCCCGGTCCGATGACGTTGAACCACATCAGGCGCGGGTCATAAAGCGGGTAGAATCCCACAAAGCTTCCGTAGCGCGGATAGAGGTCCAGGACCGGGATCACGGAGTGGCCGGTGCCGTAAGCATATATCCTTCCGCCGCGTTCGACCGACCGGGCCATGATCTTACCGGCCGCCAGGATGTTTTTCGACTCCTTTTTCTTAATGCTCTCGATGATCCCCTGGATCTTGTTGAGATACTCCAATGAAGACATTTTTATCCTCCATTCGTTCTTCCGACTTCAGCCGACCCGGTCCCAGGCCAGCTTGGCGGCGCCGTAAAGCCCCGCATCCTCGCCCAGAACGGAGAGCTCGATCCTGACCTTTTTGGCCGCCAGAGGCTGAGCCCATCTCTTGAACTCCCTCCTGACCGGCTCGAGGAGGAGATCGGCGGCCTGGAAGAGGCCGCCTCCGAGCACGACCATTTCCGGGTTGAGGAGGCTGACGATGTTGGCGATGCCCATCGCCAGATAGATGACGGCTGTGTCCAGAAGGTGCCGGGACAAGGGGTCCCCTTTCCGGGCCGACGCGACGACGGTCCGGGCGGTCACCCGTTCGTCCCTGCCTTTCACTTCGGCCAGCATCGAGGATGGCTCCCCCGAAGCCAGGAACTCGCGGGCCTTGCGGCCGATCGACCCGCCTGAGGCTTCCGCCTCAAAACAACCCATCGCCGCATACTCGCTCTTAAAGCGCGGATCAAGGGCGAACCAGCCGACTGCGCCGGCGATGTCGTGGCCGCCTCGCACAAGCCTCCCGCCGGAGAGAATGCCGGCTCCGATCCCCGTGCCGACAGCCAGGAAAACGACATCCCGCTTGGCCCTGGCCGCCCCACACCACTGCTCGCCCAGCACATAAGCGCTTCGGTCGCTGTCCAGGACCAGCGGGACCGCCATCCCTGCCTCCAGCCGCCGGCGCAGCGGGAACCGGTCCCATCCCGCGATGTTGGGAGCCCAAACCCGGCCGCTCCGGGAGAAGACAACTCCCGGGATACAGAGCCCGATGGCGCGGAGCTCGCCCCCTTGTTCTCGAGTCCCATTCTCGAGATCGCGGATGAGACGGGCGACCTGGCGAAGCGGTTTTTCCGCCGACCCTTTCTCGATCGGAACCCGGCGGCGGCCGGACATCTTGCCCTGGGAGGTGAACAGAGCAGCCGAGATTTTCGTCCCGCCGACATCGATCCCGCCGCAGAATGTTTGCTTTGCCCGGGCCATCAATCCATCCTCAGAAGCACAACCCAGGCTTCGCCCGGCTCGAGGCTCCTGGCCAGGCGCAAACGGCCCTCCCTGAATTGGACAGGGATCGTCTCCTTTGTTTCCAGGTCCATCGCCTT
>DAIPLF010000231.1:0-4297 GCA_036769375.1 Candidatus Aminicenantota bacterium
GGGCAGGGGCCTATAATAGAAAAACAGGGATGAAGGAAAAACCATGAACTGGGGAGCGTACGGGATCTTGATCGCTTTCGGCCTCTTTGTGCTGCTGCTGATCTTCAACCCCAGGATTTCTTGTTTCGGAAAACGCATTCGGTCGCCCTTCTATCCTCTTCTCCGGAAAAAGGCGCGGAAGAAGGCTCCGCCGCCGGCCCAGGACTATGGGTTTCACCTGACGGAAGGAGAGGCCAAAGGCGCGGCCAAGCCGTCCGAGGAAAAGAAGAAGACCATCAAGAAGACGGACGACTACGGGTTCAGGCTGGACCATTAGCCGGACGCCCGTCCGCCCATCGGCAGAAGAGGAGGAGGGGCAATGAGGAAGAGCGCGCCGGCGCTTCTTTTATTATTTTCGGCCTTGGGGCTCTTCTCTTGTCTTCCTTCAAATCCCGCCGTCACTCCCGTTCCCCCGACCGTAGAATCGATGGAGGGCTTTGCCACCCTCCGGCTGGCCAGAGGCGGAGAGACGGCCAAGTCCAAGCTCTCCTTTCTCTTCCGCCTCCCGGGCCAGGGCCGGGTCGAGGTCATTGACCCCCTCGGCCGGACGGCCTCGATCCTCTTCCTGGATGGGGAAGAGGCCTATCTGGTCCTGCCGGGCCGTCGCGCCTATTGGAAGTCGAGCCGCGATGAGGTCATGTCCAAGCTGCTGGGTTTCGCCCTGGGGCTCGAGGACCTGGCCCATATCCTGACGGGACGCGGAGACCGGTTGAGCGGTTGGACTCTGGAAAGAGACAGCCAGGGCCGGGTCATCCGGGGCCGCAGCGAGGACGTCCAGTTCGAGGTCCGCCAGTTCTTCGAGGAAAGCCCGATCCCGCGGCTGCTCGTCCTCATCCGGGCTGAAGATAGGGGAAGCCTCAGAATCCTGCGGCTGAGCTTTAACCAGCCTTTGAAGGAGAAGGCCTTTCAGCTTTTCTTCCTCGAGGAGAGCGGCTACCGGGCGGCCGACTGGAACGAGGTCGAAGGATGGATCCGGGAGACCGCTGAGCGATGAAGTATCGGTCTTTTGCCAAGATCAACCTGGGCATCGAGGTCCTAGGGAAGAGGGACGACGGCTACCACGAGATCCGGACGCTTTTCCAGGCTATCGACTTTGGCGACGTCCTCGAGTTCGATCCCCTGGCCGAACGGGAGATCCTCCTCAGCGGGACCGACCCCTCCATCCCCTGGGACGAGAGAAACCTGATCCACCGGGCGGCCCGCCTGCTCCAACAGGACTTTCTGAAGTCCGGCGGAGTCGAAATCCGGGTCACCAAAAAAGTCCCGGCAGGCAGGGGCTTGGGCGGGGGGAGCGGCAATGCCGCCATGACTCTCCTCGCTCTGGACAGACTGTGGGGGCTCGAGCTGGACCGGAGCCGCCTCCAGGATTACGGCCGCCGGCTCGGCGCCGATGTCCCCTATTTCCTGGAAGGCGGGCTCTGCCTGGGAGAAGGGAGGGGCGATGTGATCACGCCGCTTCCCGATCTCCCCGTCACTTCCTGCGTCCTCGTCCTCCCCTCCTTCCCCATACTGACCCCTGATATCTACGGCCGGCTGCGCTTGACTTCACCGGATGAAGACAGTAAAATGAACCGGTTTCTGGCGCGAAGAGAGTTCGGGCTTCTAGAGAATAAACTCGAAGAAACCGTCTTTAGCCTGTATCCTCGATTAAAAGCGATTAAGAGTTCCTTCCTTCACCAGGAAGCCGTCCTTTCCCTGGTGAGCGGGACGGGGTCGGCGGTATTCGGGCTGTTCGAGGACAGAAGGAAAGCCGCCCGGGCCCTTGCCATGATGAGGAGGACGGAAAAGGCGCTCCTCGTGGAGACTTTATCCAGGGAGCGCTATTGGGAAAGAGCCACGGCTGGGGTGTAGCCAAGCGGTAAGGCAACGGACTTTGGATCCGTCATCCGGAGGTTCGAATCCTCCCGCCCCAGTTTAATGCTGAACGGAGTGCGGAGAAGGAAAGGCCGATGAAAGTATTTGCCGGATCATCGAACCAGGCGCTGGCGCAGGCGATCGCCTCTTACCTCGGTATCGGGCTGGGGAACATCGTCCTCAGCCGGTTCAGTGACGGGGAGATCCACATCTATATCGACGAGAACGTCCGCGGGGAGCACGTTTTCATCATCCAGACGGGGTCAGCCGACGCCAATTTCCATCTGATGGAGCTCTTCCTGATGATCGACGCCGCCAAGCGCGCTTCCGCGGAGCGGATCACCGCGGTCATTCCCTATTACTGCTACGCGCGGCAGGATTGGAAGGACCGGCCCCGGGTGCCGATCTCGGCCCGCCTGGTCGCCGACCTCCTCGAGAAATCCGGCGCCGACAGGATCCTGGCCATGGACCTGCACTCGCCGCAGATCCAGGGATTCTTCTCCGTTCCCATGGATAACCTGACCTCAGTTCCTGTCCTGGCACGGTACATCAGCGATCTCAAGTTGGACAGGCTGACCATCGTTTCGCCCGATGCAGGGGGCGTCGGCCGGGCCAGATATTTCGCCCGGCGGATGCAAGCTGGCCTGGCCATAATCGACAAGAGGCGGCCGGCCCCCAATGTCGCCCAGGTCCTCCATGTCATCGGCGAGGTCGAGAACCGCGATGTCATCATCTTTGACGATATGGTGGATACGGCGGGAACTCTTTTCCTGAGCGCCGAAGCCCTGAAGAAGGAGGGGGCCCGCAAGATTCTCGCCGCCTGCACGCACGCCGTTCTCTCCGGCCAGGCCATCGAAAAGGTCGAAAAATCCCCGATCGAACATCTGATCGTCACCGACACCATCCCGCTCAACGCCGCCGCTCAGGGCTGCCGGAAAATCGTCGTCCTATCGGTGGCCGAGCTTATCGGCGAGGCGATCCGCCGGATCAACGAAGGGAGCTCGGTCAGCTCCCTGTTCGTCTAAGGAGGAAATGATGAGCTTCACCGTCAAAGCAGAAAAAAGAGAAGCCTTTGGGAAGAATGTCGCCCGCAGGTTGCGGAGAGAGGGTCTGATCCCCGCCGTTCTCTACGGCGAGGGCATGACCACTGTCCCCCTTGTCCTGGCGAAAAAGGACGTGATCCTGATCCTGAAATCGGACAGCGGGGAGAATACGATCTTCAAGGTGACCTTTGACTCCAAGTCCCAGGACGCGATGTTCAAAGATGTCCAGATCGACGTCAGCACGGACGAGCTCATCCACGCGGATTTGATCCAGATCTCCATGGATAAGGCGATTCGGGTGAACGTGCCCGTCATACTCCTGGGCGAGCCGGTGGGCGTCAAGACGGAAGGCGGTTTCGTCGACTTCATGGCCCGGGAGATCGAGGTCGAATGCCTGCCCAAAGACATCCCCGAAAACATCAAGCTGGATATCAGCCCGCTTCACCTGCACCAGTCCCTTAAGGTCAGCGATCTGGCTGCTCAGGAAGGCGTCCGGCTGATCAGCGATCCTTCGCTCGTCGTTGTGCTCATCAGCGTTCCGCACAAGGAAGAAGAGGTCGTCAAGCCGGCCGAGGAAGGCGTCGTCGCCGCCGAACCGACCGAGCCCGAGGTGATCAAGAAGGAGCGCGCGGAAAAGCCGGAAGAGGAAGAGAAGCCGGAGAAGCCGGAGAAGAAAGAAAAGAAGGAGAAGAAGGAGTAATCGTTGTGGGTCGTGGTCGGCTTGGGGAATCCAGGCCGGTGCTATGCCGGGACGAGGCACAATGTCGGCTTCTCCCTCATCCAGCGGCTGGCCAAGCGCTGGGGAGTCAGTCTCCGGCAGCGGAAATACGGGGCCAAGGTGGCGGAATTGACGCGGAATGAGGAACGGCTGGTCCTAGCCCGGCCCCAGACATATATGAACTTGAGCGGAGTGGCAGTGAAGCGGATCGCGGACGGGTACGGGGTCCCGCCGTCGCACATCGTGATCGTCAGCGACGACCTGGACATCCCGCTCGGTCAGATCCGGGTCCGCAAAGGCGGCAGCGCCGGCACCCACAAGGGCCTGCGCTCGGTCGTCGCCCAGATGGGGACGCCTTCGATCCCCCGCCTGAGAGTGGGGATCGGACCCCTTGCCGAACGAGAGGATGCCGTGGAGTTTGTGCTCTCGCCTTTCTCCCGGGGAGAGCTTCCCGCCGTGGAGGAAGCTCTGGCCAAGGCCGAAGAAGCCCTGGAGATGATCCTCGACGGACAGACCGAGGCGGCCATGAACAAGTTCAACCGGAGAGGAATGACTTAGCCGGAAAACTCGCTCCTTGTTCCTTCTCCAAAGAAGAGGGAGCTTTAATATCCATAAGGAGGTCGCATGAAGATTTACGAAACGG
>DAIPLF010000232.1:0-4289 GCA_036769375.1 Candidatus Aminicenantota bacterium
GGGGCGAGGCGTCGGTGTGCTCTGCCACGAGATGTTCCATTCCCTGGGCTCGCCGGACCTTTACCGCTATTACAACCAGACCATAGAGCCCGTTGGACCCTGGGACGTCATGGCTTACGATGCCGACCCTCCCCAGCACATGGGCGTCTACATGAAGTACAGATACGGGACCTGGGTGTCCTCGATCCCGACCATCACGACGGCGGGGACCTACTCCCTCAACCCGCTGGTCTCGTCCACGAACAACGGCTACCGGATAAACTCACCCCAATCGACAACGGAATATTACATCGTGGAGTACCGCAAAAAGACAGGGACGTTCGAGACGAGCGTCCCCGGAGAAGGCTTGCTCGTCTATCGTATCAACACAATAACCTCGGGAAACGCGAGCGGCCCTCCCGACGAAGTCTATATCTATCGACCCAACGGGACGCTCACCCAGAACGGGAACATGTACAGCGCTCACTATTCCCAAGCCGTGGGCCGGACCGCTATAAACGACTCGACCAACCCTGCGGGCTTTTTATCGAACGGCACCAATGGGGGGCTGGACATCTCGGGGATCGGAGCGGCGGGCAATACCATCTCCTTTACCGTATCCTTTGGGGACAATCTGACCGTCACCTCGCCCGCGGCAGGGGCGAACTGGAGCCTGCGGAGCTTGCAGACCATCGCCTGGACGACCTCAGGATCGCAGAACCCCAACGTGAAGATCCAGCTCTACAAGGGAACCGCCAGGGTCAGGAACATCAGCCTCAAGACAGCGAACGACGGAAGCTATGCCTGGAGCGTTCCCGCGGATGTGGCGCCGGCGACGAACTACCGGGTCCGCGTCCGGACGGTCGATAACCTGCTCTCGGATTTCAGCGATTATTTCACCATCTCCAAAGCGTCGATCAAGGTCACAGCGCCCGCGGCCGGGGTGAGCTGGGGAAGGAACACGACGCAGACGATCACCTGGACGGTCAACGGGACCATGAACGCCAATGTCAAGATCCATCTCTTCCGCGGCACGACACTCCTCCAGACCATCGTGGGGACCACCCCGAATGACGGAAGCTACACCTGGACCATTCCGGGGTCCCTGGCCGTCGCCTCCAATTACAGGATTAGGGTGAAGACGGTGGATAACGCCGTGTCCGCCAGGAGCGGCCTGTTCAGGATCAACTAGGGTCTTTTATCCAGGCTCGAGGGGCTTTGGCCCTTGGGCGGGGAAAACTCGATGCTCAGCGCTTGGGCTTGTCCTCGAGCATCTGGACGAGTTTCTTGATATTTTCCTGGCCGGGGTTGATCTCGAGGGACTTCTTCCAGGCTTGCAGGGCCTCGGCCCGATTGCCCTTTTGGTAATGCGCCGTCCCCAGCAGGTTGAGGATCTCCAGGTTCAGCCCGAACCGGGAGAGATAATCCGTGTAATCGACGATCGCCTCGTCGACCTGGCCGAGGGAATGGGCCGACTTCCCATGAAAATAAAGGATCAGTTCCGTCGCCTTCTCGTCCCTCCACGGGCCGAGGATGTCTTTGACCCTCTGGTATTGGCCCTCGATGAAAAGGGCTTGACTCAGACCCAGAGCGTACCTGACTTGGGCCGGATTCTTGGCATACGCCTTTTCGAGAAGGACCAGAGCTTCCTTTATCTTCTTCAGGTTGAGAAACTGCAGCCCCAGCTCATAATCGTACTCCTCAGCCCCGGAAGCCGGCATGACTTTGGAGACGATAAGGGGGCGGCCGATGCTCGGGGCCGCCGTGATCTCGAAATCCTCATCTTGGGTCAGGACCTCGGCTCCGGCGGAGTCCAGAACGGAGACCTTGATCTTATAGTAGTCCGGAGGAAACTCCTGGAGGGGAAAAGTTTCCAGGAAATCCGGCGCGCTCGGGGACTGGCCGATCTGCTTGAGCTGACTCAAGAACGGCGCCTCCTTGCGGAAAACGTCAACCTTCAGCCGTCCCGAGGACCGGAGTTCAGGCGAAAGCCCCAGGATCTGGAAGAACACCACCAGGTTCTCTTTCTGAGCGAACGTTTTCCGGGCAGGCGTCAGCAGCTGACCGTCACGGACCCGAAAAGGAACATAGTCCTCCGCCGCCGAAGGGCCTTTCTCCAGCCGGTATCCCAACACGAGAGGCGTCATGGCCGGGAGGGCGCTCTCTTCCGGGATCGTGATGGTCCCTTCAAATGTGGTGAATTCCTTGGAGACCGTGTTCTTGAGCAGGAGGTCGAACCTGTAATTTCCGGGGACCAGGGGGAAAAGGTCCTGGATGGCCATCGTTTTAGCGCCCAGGTCCTGGATCTCCGCTCCGCTGAAGCTCAACGGGAACTCCTTCATATATTGGTAGATCGTATTCCCGCCGGCGTCGGAGATCCGGCCGTCGAGCTCGTAGTTCGTGCTGAACTTGTCGCCGTAGGAATCGACGGATATCTTCTTGGGCTCGATGGAATAGTGGACCATGAAATGTCCGCTCTGGTCCTTGATGACATAAAGCGACGAATCGCTGGCAATGTAGTTGGCCGAGTAGTCGACCTCGATGACATCTTTATACTTGAGCAGCGCTTCGGCGTAGGCATCTTCGACCTTTTTCTGGGGGTAGGAAAAAACGTTCCCCAGCAGCCGCGTCGAGGCGAGAGACACGGAGCCTGAGACAGGCCTTTCCCCCGGAATGAGCGAGAGGGTTTGATAGGCCAGGTTGGGAGCCAGTTTGGCCAGCTGCTGAAGAGCACTTTGTGCGCTCGACGAATCCCGCATGTACTCGTCAGTCAGGCCCGTCCCCCAATCGGAGATCAAGCTCTCCGGCCCGTCGTCCACGGGCGAATAGAGGACATAGTCGCCGATCCCGTGCTTCTTGAAGAAGATGATGTTGAACCCGGTGGGCAGGCCGTAGGCCGGGTCGCCGTCGTAAGACCAGATCTTAACCGGGTAAACGCCGCTGATCGTGTCAAAGTCCTCGATGTTCCGCGGCGGCCCGAGGATGATATGGATCCTCCCCTGGTCCGTCATCCAGCCGGGCCGTGGAGTGCCCCGGCCGAAATACTCATTGGCGTACTTGATCCTTTTGTAATGCTCATCCTTGAACTCGTTTTGCGGCGTGCCCGGGGTCGGGTCTCGGTGTCTCCAGAAGGCTTCGATAAAAATATCCCTCTCTTTATCCGTCTCGAGCTTCCGGAAAACGTCCCGTTCCTTGGAAGTGATGATGTAGACGACCTCTTCTTCGAGCCAGAGTCGATATTGTTCCGGAAGTCGGATTTCGGGCTTTTTCTGACCGGGGGATGCAGCCAGGCACAGTCCGGCGATAAATAAGCAGGAAACCAAACCTTGGAGACGCATCTTCACCTAATAATCTAGCGTATTTTTCCTAATTCTTCAAACGCTGCGCAGACCGAGGAATGGGGACGTTCCCCAAGGAGCCACCCTGCGGAAGGGTGGTACTTTGGGGAACGTCCCCATTATTTCTGGCGGGAGAAGCGGCGGTAGAGATAATAGGTCAGCCCGAAGGAGACAATAAAAATCAGGGCCGGAACGATGATTCCTACCATGGCTAGTCCTTTTTTTCTCCGCGCTTCTTCTTGTAGGAGTAATAGGCAAGCAGCAATCCAAGGAATGAAAAGAAATAGGCAATGCTCATACCGATAACCACGGCCAGGCCTTGTTTCATGTCACTTCTCCCACCGGGCGATCCTCTCCAAGTCCTCGAGGTATTGCTTTTGCTTGACCTCGTAATCCTCAGAGATGGCCTTAAGCTTCGGGTCGATGATCCAGAGCATTAAGAACAGCAGAGCTATCCCCACCCCGAGGAGGAGGAAACCGTACCAGCGCAGCAACAAGCTCAAGGCCGCCCCAATCATAAACAGCACATAGACGAGCGGCGAGAGGATAAAGGTGAGGTAATCCTCCTTGGTCCAGCGGTCGGCCTCGTCAGCCGTCCAGTGACGTTTTATCCAGCCCATCTCAGTACCCTCCTTTGGCCGCACCGGCCTCCGGGGCGACAAGCCCGCGCCTTTCCGCCTCGAGCCGCACAGGCTTCCACCAGCCAAGGGGCCGCGACATGACATAGTACTTGACCAGCCGGTCCATGTCCTCGGGCTTGGTCAGAAAGGTGATGGGCAGGTAGATCAGGGCGCCGAGTATCATCATGATCCAGAACTGGAGGTAATCCGGCAGGTCGGGGAGGAGCCGGAACTCGGGCAATATCCAGACAACGAGCCAGCTCAGCCCCAGATTTGCGATCCACGACGACAGGTACCCCCAGGAATTGAAGCGCCACCAGACGACCTGGAGGATGGATGGCAGCCAGATCCC
>DAIPLF010000233.1:0-4287 GCA_036769375.1 Candidatus Aminicenantota bacterium
TAAAGCCCTGGCGGATTTCAGGAAGTCGTCTTTATCGCTCCCCGTCCGTTTGAGGGCGCTGACCCGGACATTGCCTTCAGCGTCTGAAGTGAGGACAAACACAAAACCCTTGGAGAAGGCGATCCGTCCCGCCGCTGTCTTGATGTCGGCTAATATTTTTCCTGAGCCGTCGAGAAGCCAATAATCCCGCGTGTTTTCTGCCAAATTCCAGGAGCCCGAGACCAGAATGCCCCCTTGCGGCGTTGCGGCGAGCCCCCCGATCAGCGGTTTCAACCTGTAGAGAGATTGTCTATACTTCTCAACAACACTTCCAGACTGATGCCACCAGCCGGGGTTTCTTTCCATTATCATCTGCTTTCGCTCTTCCCTCCAGCGGTCGAGGTCCTCGTCTTTCACTTTTTCCGGCTCCGGAAGCTGCGTTTGAACGGCCGAAAGACGTTTCCCTCGAAGGTCGTAGACTTCGATGGTATTGCTCAAACCATCTGCGAAGAGGACCTCATTTTGGCTCTTCAGGCACCAGGCGAACGATGGCACGTAGGGGATGGGCGAATCGGCTCCGTCAGGCCGGTAAGAGATCCGGGTCAGGTGCTCTGAATCCCTGATCTCTGCGGAGATCTTGCCATCGGCAGCCAGCCGCAGAAGCTTTATGGGGCTCTTGTAGAGAAAATAATCCTTCTGTTTTACCGGTTCCCCGAGCACATGAAATTCAGCCAGAAAGCCCCCATCGGGGAGGGCGACGGCGTCCGGAATTCCGAAGGAACCGGGCAGGTCGATCTTCAGGACCTTGTCGAGCTCTCCGTCAAGCCTGAGAAAAGTGATCCAGCGGTGGCCGCGGAAGTATTCCGTGAAAAAGAGCTTCCCTTCTGCTGTGAAGCCGATCGAAACGCTGTCCCGGCGCTGGATCTCGCCGGGCCCCTGTCCCTCACCGGCCATCTTTCGCAAAAATTGCCCCCTGGGCGAGTAAACCTTGATGAAGGCATCGGACTCGTCATAGATGTAGATATTCCCATCCGGTCCTTCCAGAATTCCTCCCGGAGTGCCCAGTTCCCCTCCCTGTCCCGGCGCACCGAGGGTAACGACCTCCTGAGCGGTCGCCGGCCAGCTGAACATAAGGAAAAGCAGTGTCGCTAAAACGGGTTTTTTCATATTCCGCCTCTTCGTTCCCTTATTCTAATCGATAATACTCAAAATATCTCTGGTTTGTTAACCCGTGAATTCAAAGCGTGACCAAAGCCCGCTATTTCCCCCGGTGAAGGGACCGGCCCCTAGGGCGGGGATTCAAGGCTGATCACGACAGGCTCGGGCTCTTGGTAGTAGACGATGGGCTGGCGGCGGTAGAAATAGAAGTTCTGGTAGAACTCCAAGGCTGCCAAAAGGACTCCGCAGGCGATAAAATAATTGAGGAAGGTGCGGGGGTTTGCGAGTAAAGAGCGCTCGAGCGAGCTGAGAAAAGAAGCATATATCACAAAGCCGATGACATAAGGCAGCCAATAAACATGAACCTTGGCTTTTCCGGGGACAAAGTTGCAGGTGAAGGGGACTTTGGGATAGCGCACGAAAAGGACTTCCAGGAGAAGGACTGAGGCGGCAAGGCCATAAAGAGAGTGCAGGAGAGCGGGCTTCCATCCCCAGAGATATTGATAGAAAACAAACACCAGCGCGAAGAGCGGGACGATCGCCTCAAAGAAGACCGCCTTCTTGAGTCCGGTAAAATAATGCCTGCGAGGCGACCGCTCAGTGAGTTGGAACAGCCAGTTGGCCTCCAAGGAAGCCGGGATGTTGACCAGCGTCCTGATGCCGAGGAGCAGGAAAAAGGAAAGCGTCAAGGGGATGGCCAGGAGCGTTCTGTTGGCGCTGGTCAGATGGCTCGGAAGCAGCTGGGTGGTGCTCAGCATGATCAGGGCGAGGGCCGAGGAAACCGCCAAGTAGTTGAAAAGCCTCATCTTGTGAAGCGTGCTTCGAGCCAGCGTCTGGCCGAAGAAATGGAAGATGGCCCGCTGGGTGGAGTTTCGTAAAACGACGGCGTCAAAAGCCCTTGAGAAAAAGGCCCTAATCCCCCTGAGATTGACCCGCCCCCTCCTGACCTCCAAGGATTTCTTGAGATGCCGGGTATAGCTGATCCACGCGGTCGCAAAAAAGGCCAGAACGCTTGCCAGAACGGCCCACAGCGCCGACCGACTCAGTTCCCTAAAAAAGGTGTCCTGATTACCGAGCAGATGTTCATATAACCCGGTAAACCACATCGGCGGAAACAAGGTGAGGAACCGGTCCTGAGATTCTTTAAGCGCCGGGAAATTGGAGAAGGATTGGGGGAGAGAAACCGAGGCGGTCAAGGAGACGATCAGGAGGAAAACGATCGAGGTCAGAAGGACAAACCGGATGATGAGGGAGATTCTTTTATAGAGTCCGTAGCTCAGGAGGCTCATGAGCAGACCTTGGATAAAAACGCAGAGGAAGAAAAGGAAGACGTTGGCGATCGATCCGGCGACGAGGTGGGCGGCCATATAGCGGAGGAGGAAAAGCGGTGAGCCTGACCTGAAGCCCGTCAAAAAGTAGCCGAAGGAGAAGGAAGCGAGCGCATGGGCGGCCACGGAGTAGAGGCCGATGAAAAGGAAGAATGAGGCGGACTTGGCCAGGAAGAACGTCTGCACGGGGACCGGCAACGGAATGAGATTGAGATAGTCGCGGCGGTCGGGAAAGATGACATCCCATTCGACAACCGTGATGAAACCGAGAAGGAGCATGAAAACCCACAAAAAATAGCACTTATCCACCCAAGAAGGCCCCTCTTCCTCGAGGAAGGGATACTTGAAAAGGATGGCGTTGGCCACCTGGACGCCGAGGATGGCCAGGAAGGCCATGCCTCCGATCACCTTCTCCTTCATCTGGTCTTCGAAGTCGACGATGTCATTCTGGAAAAAGCGGTTGAAGAAATGGCGCGTGAGGATTGAGAACTGGCTGAAGTTATTCCTCAGCGAGGCGATCATTCTCTTGTCGGCACCCCTATGCCTTTCATCAGGACGACTTGATGATCTCGATCACCTGGCGGGCGACGGCTGCTGTGTCCTCCTCGACGACGAGCTGGCTGAAGATCTCCTCCAGCGACGGGACCTTCATCAGATGGCGCAGGTTCTCGACCGAGTCGTTGGCCACGACCGCACCCTTGTGGATGATGATCACCCGGGTGCAGAGTTTTTCGGTGACCTCGAGGACATGGGAGGAATAAAGGATCGTCTTATTTTCCCTGGCCAGGTGGTGGATGATGTCCTTGACCACCATGCCCGTCGTGACGTCCAGTCCGGAGAGAGGCTCGTCGAAGAGGAGGATGTCGGGATTATGAAGCAGGGCGGCCGAGATCAGAACTTTCTGTCTCATCCCCTTTGAATATGACGAGATCGGCGACATCATATCCTTGTCGAGGCCGAACAGGGTCAGCAGGTTCTCGATCTTCTCCAGCAGAGGAGACTCGGGAAGGTGACGGAGCCTGCCGACCATAAGCAGGTATTCCTGGGCGCTGAGGTGCGGATAGATCTCGGATTGCTCGGGGACATAGCCGATTCTCGCCTTGTAGGCGGTCATATCTTTTTTGATATTCCGGCCATCGACCAGGATGTCCCCTTCGGTCGGCTCGAGAAGGCCGGCCAGCATCTTGATCGTTGTCGTCTTGCCCGCTCCGTTGGGACCCAGATACCCGAGGATCTCGCCCGGGCGCACCGTAAAGCTAACATCCTTAACAACCGGGAAGATCGAAAATTTCTTGGTGATCCCCCTGAGTTCCAGCATGTCTCGCTCCTGCTATCCAAACCCTGCTAGCGGCTTATAAGACAACGGCACTGGTCACTTATCATACCTATAATGGACAGGAATATTCCAATTTTGCCCTCCAGGACCTCGATTTGGGGTTGTTCGCCAATGGCTAGAGGGGCAATTCGTATTCTATCTCCAAAAAATCCGTACCATTGATGTTCCTCGTGTGCCCCCGCACCGAACTTCCTCCTTGCCCTTATTGGCTGACTTGGACCCGGGCATCATGGGCAAGGGTGAAATGGCCTTCGACGATCACCATTTCCCCTTCTTTGATCCCATCCAGGACTTCGGCGTAATCTTTATTCTCCAACCCGACCTCGATGTATCTCCACTTGGCCAAGCCTTCCTCGACCACGAAGACCAATTTCCGGCCTCCCCTGACGAGCACGGCTTCCTGGGGGACCAGAAGCCGGTCCTTATAGATGTCGGCCGCGATTTCGACCTCGGCGTGCATCCCTGGTTTGATCTCTTCTTGGGGGT
>DAIPLF010000234.1:0-2898 GCA_036769375.1 Candidatus Aminicenantota bacterium
TCCTGGCCGGCAATCAGGACTTCAAAAATCGTCCCCATGGCTTCATGGGCGAACCGGTGAAGGGACCCGGAGGGAAGGTCTTTCATGCCTCTTTGCGGGGGAGGATCGAATCGAAAAAGGCCATCGCCGTAAGGGCCGCGGCCAAAGCGCTCCAGCGGTGAGTCTCGACCAGAACGACCTGGGTCCGGAAGGCAAAATAAGGGAGCATGGAGAACAGGGCCGTTACCGCCAGGGCCAAGCCCGAGATGATGAAAACCCAATAGAGGACTGACTGCCGGAGCGGCCGGGAGAACAAGCCCAACAGATACCCCATCGGCCGTCCGCCCGAGGTGAAAACCTCGATGACGGAGCTGAATTCCTTTGCCCGGAAGATGACGTTGGCGGCCAGGCTGACGGCAAAGACGGCGCCGGCGACAACGTGGAGGACAAGAGGGATCCCATAAAGGCCGCGGGGGCTGAAGATGGCAAAGGCGAACCCGCTCAAGGCCAAGTACATCAGGCTCGTGGACAACCCGATGAACACCCACCTCAGCACGGGCGGCGGATAGGGGGCGCAGCAATAAGCGTAGGTGGCCTGGAGCCAGGCCCACCCGGCGGGCCGAAAAAGGGAAGAGACCCCTCCGCCCACCCAGCGGAAATAGGCGTTCCAGGAGAGACTTCCGGTCTGAGCGCCGGCGACGACAATGTCGTGCTTGAACCGGAGATAGGACAGCCGGCCGGCAAGACCCACAAGGGAAATGATGGAGATAAGGCGGAAGAGCATGGCGGCTAGTTCCTTTTTTCGATGAGCCCGGTGAGACGTCCCAGGACGAGGATTACGACCAGCGCCAGAACGGACCCGACGACGAGTATGGAAAAGAAGAGAACCCATTTAAAGAGCGGTCGCACCGCGAAGGAGAGGCCAAAGAGCGTCTGGTATGGCCGGTCAAGCCGCATAAAAGCGTTGGCCGACACTGTCTTGACCCGGTCCGTCTTGAGCGGACCGCTGCCCTTGGCCTTGCGGAAGAGGAAGGGCGAACCGAAGCGATGGCAGTCTTTGCATCCGTTGATGCCCAGGGACTGGCGGGCCGGCCTGACTTCATGGCCGAGCGGCCAGGTAACAGGGTCGGCGGCGGCATCATTGACCGCTTCCAGCCTGCCGTCCCTGTCCAGCCGGAACAGCTTGCCGCCGGAAATATAGACAAATGCCCGCTTGGCTTGCGCCCCTTCATTGGAGGGAGCGTCGGAAAGAACTCCGAGAACCGCCTTCACCTGATCCTCGGTCAGAGTCTGCTCCGTGCCGGCGAGCGAGGCGATCGTCCTGAACTCGGGATCGGCGAGGAGAGGCTCGACCTTTCCTTCGATGATCCAGGCCAGCTCCGGAGAGGCGGACGGAGGTGCCGGACTCTCGACTTTTTCCAAGTATGTCTCCGTGACTTGGAAGAGCGCTTTCTTGAAAAGGAGGACAGGTTTCCCGCGGGCGTCCTTAGCCCCGGCGAGTGACTCCAGGATCGCCTGGATTCGCGTTTGGACATCGGGGTCGATCTCTTCCGCCTCCGGATCGAAATCGGGGATGAGCGGAAGGATATCCGGGCCCTGCTTGGCCGCCCACACGGGGGCGACGGACGAGGCAGCTCCGGCAAAGGGCGAGGCCGTGAGGCCACCGTCGACATTGAGCTCATAGGCATTGCCTTGATAGGTGAATACGGCCACTTGGCCGGATTCCAGGATCTGGGAGAAGGCGGCGAGAATATTGACCGCACCCTGCTCCGGGAAGAGGATTTTGCCGGCAGCGGCGGCAACAACTTGGGGCTGGAGTGGGACGAGTTCTTTTCCCTTGCTCTCCGCCCAGAAGGCCGGCCAGAGCAGGCGGTTGGGAGCAAGCTTGCCGTTGCGTTCCCGGACGTAAACCGGCTCGATGATGGCGGGAAGGTCAGTCCACCAGCGGGCGACACCGTAAACTCCGAGCCTGTTGGCCCGTGATGTGCGCACGCGCGTCAATTCCTTTTCCGGCCAGGGGCCCGAATGGCAAACGGTGCAGGAGAGACGCTTAAAGTGGACCGCCGGGAACCCCTTGTGCTTGGGGTAGGGAGCGCCCAACCGGCCGGCAAGGGCCTTTTCGCCTTTGGCCTTCTCGTTGCCGAGATGACATCCGGTGCAAGTGAAATCCTCGCCCGCTAGGCTGGGATAATCCCGGGCTTCACCCTCATACCCGCGGATCATGGCATGACTGAGATCGTTGCGGTGGCAGCCGGCGCATTCGAGCCCGGCTGCCGTGTGGACGTCTTCCTCAAACGAATACTTGGCCTGGCCGACCGGGGCTACCGAATGGCAGGCCAGGCAGCGGCCGTCGGCCGGCCGGTGGCTGAGGTTAAAGAGAACGCGGTGCCGCCTGTCGAACTGGTCCAGGTCATAGCGGACGAACGGAGGAACGGCCCACTCTGTATCGTCGGGATCAGGCCCGTCATAGATATCCCAGGTGCTCTTGATCCGGGAGGCCATGCCGCCGACCTCGCCCAGGCCGGAGGCCGCGGTCGCCGCCCAACGGAAGTTCTCCCTGAGGATCTGCTTGGCCCATTCGGAGGGATCCTGAGTGCTCCGGACATCGTGGCAGCCCAGGCAGTTGATCTCGACGCGGCCGGCGACTTCCCAGCGGGAGCCCGGGGTGACGGCGGACTCGGCAGGTTCGGAGATCCCTCCTCCAGCGAGATGCCGGCCGAAAAGAAGTGTAAAGTCCCAGGCCGAGAGGCCGATTGGGGCGGGGTCCCACGAACCCTTCGACTTGTGGTGGGACAGGGGAAGAAGAGTCCCAGTCCGTTCGTCCACCCAGATCCAGGGCTCGCCGGGGCGGCCTGCGTCGGCGGAGAGAGAGGCCTTGAAATGGAGCCCGTTCTGGATGGTTTCGTAAACGTGGCAGGG
>DAIPLF010000234.1:2998-4282 GCA_036769375.1 Candidatus Aminicenantota bacterium
CCGTTTTTTGTACGGAAGCGTGGGGCTGACCGGCGACAGGACCCGTTCGAGGCTGTCGTTTTCGCATCTTCATGCTTTGAACTGCTCGGGGCGGAAGGCGCTCAGACCGCGGCTCTTGACCACATCGTTGACGCGAAGCACCGCCACTGCGCTTTCGAAGGCCAGTTCGGCAGGACAGCTCAGAGGTGTACCCGTCCGGACGGCATTGAAGAAGTTCTCCAAGTGGGGCTGGTGCGGCGGTTTGGCCAACTCGATCGGAATCGGCCAGCGTCCGGCTTCGGCTGTAACCCGCACATCGAGGATGATGTTCCTTGTGTCGACCTTCTGGATGGGCTGGGTCTCCGTGAGAAGCAGTCCATCCTTGACCAGAGAGTCCCACTCCGGCGCGTGCGCCTCGCGCATAGCCCAGTTGCCCCGCTGGGGGACTTCGGATATGACCAGCGAACCATTCTCGCCCATGAAGGTTTCGTAAAAACCGCCGTGCTTTGTCGTTGTCTGGACCTGATAGAATGCCCGGGCTTTGCCCTCCGGGGCCGTGTACTCATAGATCGCCATGACGTTGTCGTACCATTCCCGCCCGGTGTAATAGTCCATCCCGCCGCTGGCCACGACCGTGCTCGGGTTGACCCCGAACACCCAGCTGAAGAGGTCGATCTGGTGGGAGCCGAGGTCGACCATCGGGCCGCCGCCGAACTTGCGGAACCAGCGCCAGTTCCGGAGCTCGAGCATGGAGCTGTAGCCGTACTTTTCCAGGGTTTCCTGGGAGATCGTGTATTTTTTCGGCCAGCCGACCATATCGCTCTTGGAGCGGTTCCACTGAGCGTAGGCCAGCGACACCCGGCCGAGGATCTTCTTGTCCCGGATGAGGCGGTCGATGGCGTGAATATAGCGGGGGTTGCTGCGGCGCTGGTGCCCGATCTGGAGAAGCTTCCCTGTCCGGCGGGCAGCGAGGACCATACTCCGGGCCTTCTCGAGGGAATTCGACATCTCCTTCTCGCAGTAAACGTGGAGGCCGGCCTGGAGACAGGCGTTGGTTTGCTCGGCATGCACCCAGTCCGGGGTGGCGACAATAGCGGCATTGAGGCCTTTCTCTTTGGCCAGGAGGTCCCGGTAATCTTCATAGACGGTTGTCGGTTGGCCGTACTTGTTGAGATAGCCGCTGGCGTACTGACGGCTGTATTCCCAGATGTCGCAGACAGTGACGATCCGCACGCCGGGGATGCGCAGGCAGGACTCCAGCAGGACCCGGCCCTGCTCGCCGCAGCCGATCAGCGCGATCCGAAG
>DAIPLF010000235.1:0-4272 GCA_036769375.1 Candidatus Aminicenantota bacterium
AAACCGTGCCCGCTCACTCCTCATACGGGTTTCTTCTGCCACTGCCCCTCGCCTTGGTGATTTAAGAGCTGCCCGCTCGCCTCCGGCATCTTCCCCGAACGCCGACCCTATTCAGGCCTCTCCTGATGGCGGGTTTACTGTGCTGATATGACAGCGGTGGTGGAGCCGACGGCGGCGCGACCGGTCTCAAGGTTGCGGATAACGAAGCGGCATTTGTAGCTTCCCGCAGACAGAGAGAATGATCCGCCGAAAGAAACCTGCTTTCCCTTCAGGGCGGAAACCTTTACCTGGCTCTTCTTCAAAGCGGCGATATCTTCTTTCTCATCAAAAATGACCGTGATCATCTCGACCGGACCTGTCATGATCTCCCGGATCCTATCGAGGGGAACCTGGGCGGCGAGGCAGAGGTTGCCCTTCGCGCCGGGCGCACAAGGGACAACCTGCACGGGAAAGCGAAGCGGTGTTTGGAAGAGCGGTTCCTCGCTCAGAGACAGGTCGATGAGATGGAGCATCCTCTCGAGGTCATTATATTCTTTGAACGGTTTGGGATTGAAATACCCCCTCTGAGCGAGGACGGTGCAGTTGGGCCGGCCGATTTCGACCTTGATCTTCCGGTAGGCACCATCCCATTTGTCGTCCACATAGTATCCCAGAACATAGTAGCAGCCGGTGAGCTCCTGGATCTTCTCGACATGTTTTTCGTAATTGTTGATGTTCCCGAAGTACTTCCCCCCCGTTGCGCTCGTTATCTTCTGGAGAGAGGAGGCCCCCTCGAGCTTCAGGTCGCCGCCGATCGACGCGGAGAGGTCCTGTGTATCGAGAGCATAGATGCTGCAGTTGGTCGCGCTCAGCTCTTTGAGCATGTCCTCGAATTTCTGGGCGAGCCAGAACTCCCCGAACTCTTCCACCCCGATCTTGCCATAGGGGGACTGAACTCCATAGATGAGAGAATAGGGAACCCCGGAGGAGAGAAGAATAATGTGCTTATTGCCGGGGATATATCTCAGGGCTCTGGCAAAATCGGTCATTTTCAGGGCGAAGTTGTGGGCCTGCATCTTGCTTTCCTGCCGGTTGCGGTCCCAGGCCCATTCCGACTCCTGACCGAAGATTTCTTTAGGGTCGAAAACGCTTCCTGATTGGGTGGCATCAGCCGGATTCGCAAATGATTTGGCCTGCCAATATTGCGCTTCGAAGCTCTCCGCCCTTCCGGAGATCGATTCCATTCCGATCCGCCTGACGACATCCCGGACCTTTTTATGGTCGGTGGTCAGATATTCGTGCATCTTCAGGCTCTTGATCGCCGAGTAGGAAAGAAGACCGACCTCATCCGTCGGCTGGAGCTCCTCATCGATGAAATGGGCGGCCGCTTTCCTGGCTTTCTCGAGACCGATGCCGTTATTGAAGGCGAAGTCGAAGAGAAGGAAGAACTTCCGCGGCATGAGCTCCTGGGCCGGAGTCTCCGGGACCTGGGGTTGAGCTTCTCCTGACGGGGGCAGAGAAAGGATATGCTTTTCGAATTCCGTGATCTTCTGCGGCTTCCCCTCGTCGAGGAGCGAGAAATCCTCCCTGGTCAGGTCGATGACCGGATTCCCTTTTTTATCAGTCACATAGACCTGAACGAGCTTTAGGGTGACCTGGACTTCATACTGGAGGTCTTGCTGCTTTTCCTGAGTCCTGGCGCTGGGGCCGCCCTCTATCGGGGATAGGGCAAACAGGCTGAAAAAGACGGCGGCCAGGATCCTTGAAAAAAATCGCATCATGGTCTTAGCCTGCAGCCGGCTCTGACGATCGCGGCTTGGGAAGCGATTCGCATCGGCTCGATGAGCGGGACCGGGATGTCTTCGTCCCTAAGTACGAGCGGGATCTCGGTGCAGCCCGCTATAATGGCCTCCGCGCCCCTCCTGATAAGCCGCTGGGCGATTTCCAGGACGAACTTTCTCGGCCGGCCTTCGGTGAACCCGGCCTTGACCCCCCGCCGTCCGAAGACGGCTTCCATCACTTTGGTTTGCTCTCTTTCTTTTGGCGTGAGGATCTCGATTCCCGCTTCGGTGAATGTCTTGGCGAAGAACCCCGACCGGACCGTTCCCGTGGACGCCAAAAGACCCGCCTTCTTCAAGCCCGGAGTCGCTTTCCTTGCGCCGGCCAGGGATTCCTCGAGCAGGCTGATAATGGGCACTGGGGAGGCTTTCCGGAGCTCGGGCAGAAAGGCGTGAGCGCTGACGCAGGGGATGACGATGAAATCCGCGCCTGCCCGGGCCAGCGTCCGGACCCCCTTCCGAAGCAGAGGGACCGGGCTCGGTCCCTTTCCCAGGATGCCCGGTGTGCGGTCCGGTATCTGGGGAAGGCTATAGATGAGCACCGGGAGGTGGTCCTGGTCCCTGGCGGCGGCTGTGTGTTTGATGATGAGGCTGAAGAAGTGGGCCGTCGCTTGCGGGCCCATGCCTCCAAGTATCCCTATCGTCTTTTTCACTTTTTTTTCTCCGGGACAAGGCTTCTCAGCTTGTCGATAGGCAGCGCCTCGGCGATATGGCCGTCTTTGCCTTCCATCCGCTCCGCCTTGAAGAGTGAGTTGAGAATAGCCTCCTCGGTGGCCTCAGCCGCAGCCAGAAAGAGGGGCGACAGCCTTTCGTCCCTGAGCAGGGTCACCGTGCGGGTCGGGCCGGCAGCGCGGTATGGGATGCGAACTTCCCGGGACGTAGAAAAGGCGATGGCAAAGTCCCCGCTGGCGGGGGAATAATACCCGCCGGTCCGGGCAATCCCCAGGAGGGCGCGTTTCGCCAGTCGCTTCAGATTCCGGGCATCGAGGGGCGCGTCTGTGGCCACCACGACAAGACAGGAGCCGTCCGCTCCCGCAGCCGTGCTCTGTTCCGGCTCGCTCCCGCCGATGAGTTCGCGAACGAGGACACCCTTGATCTGGAACACACCCCCGAAGTTGGTCTGGACAAGGACACCGACCGTGTAGCCGCCGCGGTTGTCTGGGAGCCGGCGTGACGAGGTGCCGATGCCGCCCTTGAAATCGAAACAGGTCGTCCCTGTCCCGGCGCCGACGTTTCCTTCTTCAACCGGGCCTCCAACGGCTCTCTGAATGGCTTCGAGGACATGCTCCTTTTTGACATGGCGGCCGCGGATGTCGTTGAGCCAGCCATCGTTCGTCTCCCCCACAACGGGATTGACCGATTGCACGTCTTCATTTCCTGGGAGGGCGAGGATGTAATCGATCAGGGCATCGGCGGCGGTGGGTACGCTGAGCGTGTTCGTCAGCACGATCGGCGTTTCGAGAGAGCCCAGCTCCTCGACCTGGGCCGAGCCGGTGAGCTTGCCGAAGGCATTGGCGGCATAGACTGCGGCGGGTACCTTCTCCTGGAAGACGTTCCCCTCATGAGGCAGGATCGCGGTGACGCCCGTCCGGATATCCCGGCCTGCGATCACGGTGACATGGCCGACCTTTACGCCAAGGACATCGGTGATCGAATTGAGCGGGCCGGGCTGGAGCACCCCCGTCTTGATCCCGAACTCCCGCAGGCGGGGCCGCTCGGCTGAGGAAGCGACGGCGATGCCGATCGAAGCGAGAAGGAGAATCTGGAAAAGCATGCTTCTCATATCCCTAAGTTCCTTGACCCAGAATATATCGGCGGGCTTACCCAATGTCAATTCTCTGAGGCCGAGATCAATAGAAGGCCAGGCGCGGTCTCTGCCGATTGTCCAGGCGGACCAGCCCGGCGGCCCGGGCCAGCCCGAGCGCCTCCTCATATTCCTCGCCGGTTATGCGGCGGCCGAGCGGCGAGCGCGGCGGGATATCGCCGCAGGGAAAGTACTGGTCCATGATGTTGGTGTAGGTTTGGCGGGAGATTTCGTCGGCCAGGAAGCGCACCACCTCGTCTGTGCCTGCCAGGCCGCCGGGAAGCACGAGGTGCCGCACGAGAAGCCCGCGCCGGGCGATGTTGCTTTCGTCCAGGACGAGGTCTCCGACCTGACGGTGCATCTCCTTGATGGCCGAGCGGGCGACGGCGGGATAGTCGGCGGCTTGGCAATACTCTGCGGCCGGGCCGGAGCGGGCGAACTTGAAATCCGGCATGTAGATGTCAAAGATCCCGTCGAGAAGCTCCAGGGTGGCTACAGAGTCATATCCGCTCGAGTTGTAAACAAGAGGGACTTTGAGTCCAAGGTCGATGGCTTTGGGCAGAGCAGCGAGGATCTGGGGGACAAAATGAGTGGGGGTGACGAAGTTGATGTTGTGACAACCCAGGTCCTGGAGCTCCAGCATCATCCGGC
>DAIPLF010000236.1:0-4272 GCA_036769375.1 Candidatus Aminicenantota bacterium
CTTGGAGAAGAAGCTTCTTGGATACTCGGAATGTGGATTCGCCGCGGCCGAAGAGCGAATCCTTTGTCTGAGCGACCGCCATGATGCGGAAGGTTGTCAGGTTGTCGGGCAGCCGGAAGGTAATCTGGGCCTGCCCGTCTTCAGCGGTAACCAGAGAAGGGTTCCAGTAGGCTGTCGACCTGAAGTCGCCACGGAGCTCTACCTCAGCCAGGGCCGTCCCCATAGGAGCGGCCTGGCCTTCGCCGGCACCGCCTCCGGTCTCTTCCCCCTTCTCTCCATAATCCCTGCGGCCGACTACGTGGATCCTCGACTCCGAGGTCCTGACCGATAGAGGGCGTTCGCCGTAGAACACACTGAACGGGTCGGGAGTTTCGTATCCGATAAGATTTAAAACGCCCAGATCGACCACGGCCACGGCCAAAGAAGAAGGGCATCCGGCGCCCCGGCTGTCCCCGACTTTGAACTTCACGGTCACATCTTCCTTTGGCTTATATTCCTCTTTATCCTTGTGAATGCCGATGGACAGCCTCTTTTCTGCCGGGTCGACGCTAAGGTTACAGTAGCCGATCTTGAAAGAAGGCTTCCCGAGGTCCTGACTTTCCTCGGCTGCCGCGCCGGACTTCCTCCCCTGGACCAGCAATACCGAGACGAAGACGTTGGGGATGTGCTCAGATAGGATGGGGACCTCGATCTGACCGGAGGTCCCCCCGATGTCCATGACCTTGCTCTCCAGCACCAGTTCCCGCTCGATGGTGACCAGGGCCTTCGCCTTTTCGTAGGGGGATTTCACCAGGATCCTGGCGTTCTGCCCTGGCCTGTACCTCTCCTCATCCGCAACCAGCTCGATGGAATCGTCGTCCCGTCTCTCCCAGGGAACATAATCTGCGCCCGTCACATAAAAATAGGTCGTGGTCGTGATCGAATTCCCCAGGCCGTCGGACCCCGATGCCAGCAGGAAATAGAATCCTGTCTTGTCAGGGGAGAAGGTCACTTTCACGGACTCGTTCCTGGTCCGCACCACCTGGCCGGCGACCTCGATATCCTCTTTTTCCGTAAGCCAGCGGAAACGTCCCCCCAGTCCTGCTTGACGCACGGACCGCCATTCCCTTCTCATGAGCTTCAGCCCGACCTTCTTTTCTGGAAGAAGTGCGCCCCCGGGGTCGGAGGCGATGACCTCGAAGCTCAATGTCTCTCCTTTTTTCAGGAATGAAGTCGATGGCCGAAGACCGATATAGTACTCCCCCCGGTGGACCAGAGTCTGGATCCGGTTGGAAATCGAGCGCCGACTGGGGCTGGTCACGGTTGCCTCCAAGACCGCCGTGACGGAATCCCTCTCCTTCTCAGCGCGGACAGGCAGCTTGACTTTACGCTTCCCCTGCGGGTCGAGTGCCGCTTCTCCGGATGCAGCCAGGCGGCTGCTTTCTTCCGTCTCCTCAGCTCCCCAATCGAGCTCATTGCCGAAGATAAAACCGTCAAATCCCGGAGGGGAATAGCTGGTCCGGTTCAAACGAAGGCGCCAAGACACGGGCGCATCGGCCATGGCGCCTCCGAAGAGATAGTTGGCCCGGACCTCGGCGGCATAATCCCGGCCGAACACCGTGCTTTCCTTTTCCGCCTTCAAGTGGACCTCGAATTCGGCCGGCCTGAAAGCTTCGACCCGGAAAGAACCAGAGATAGGGAAAACCTGGTCACCCGGCTTCTCCGGCGGGAAAGAAGCCTCGATCTGATAGACACCCAAGGAGGAATTCCCGGAAGTCTGGTGATCCAAGGCGAACGACCCGAACTCATCCAGGTCGACCGGGCCTCTGAATACGGTCTCCTGAAAAGGGTCCTGGATTTGGCATTCGATCCTGGAGGAAGATGGGACTATCCAGCCGCCTTTGTCCTTCTTCCTGATGATGCCCTTGATATGGACCTCTTCACCAGCCCGGTAGATCCCCCTTTCGCTAAAGACGCTGCCCTGAATGACCGCGGGCTGGGGCGACCAATCATAGGCGATCCGGAAACGGTACGGATCGATCCCCGTACCCCATTCCGATGAGGAGAGGGCGACATCTTGGCCCCGGGCGACGAAAACCCATTGCCTCGGCTCGTCCCACGCTTCCTTGCCCCTTAGTCCGAGCTCTTTCCAGCCAGGGCCAATGGACTTGCCATCGCGGTCGGTCTTCCCTTTCCACTTGATCCTGTTGAGTTCATCGCGGACCTCCACCTCGGCATCCGGCACAGGCAGGCCGGTCCTGAGCTCGGTAACCCAGACGATGTTGTTGTCCGGAGAGAACTTGGCGCTGATCCCCAACTCAGTTATCTGGAGGAAGACCTTAAGATACCGTTCCCAGGTCTCTTCCGGCTGGTTGGTGTCGACCTGCAGGAAGACAAATCCATGCTTATCAGCAAGAAGGGTGTTCAGGTCGATAGGGAAGACCTGTCTCTTGTTTCTCGGTGCATTCAAAGGGTGGTTTCTCTCAAGCTGGAAGAACCCCGCGCGCGGAGATAACTTCTGGTCCGGCCAGAAGACCTTGGGGTTCGCGAGGAGCGGGATAATGTCGTCCTTTTTTAGGCGGGCCGCTTGAATGGAGAGTCTCTCGGAATTTAGGACCGAAACGGGATAGCGCAGGTCTCCGTAGGCTTCCAGGATCCCGTACCCGGTGGTCATGGAAACGGAAGCCGGATATGAGCCTGTCGAGAACTTAACCTGGACCTCCTGGGAGAGCCGATTGCCGAATCCGTCGTTGAGATCCGGGTCGATCCAGGCCGTGTATTGTGTCTCTGGCTGGAGAGGAAGGGACAGATATAGGACATCGTTGCTGTCATGCCACTCACTGTAATACTCAGGGATCTCAATAGCGGGGTCGAAGCGAAGATGCCGGACGAAACTCTCGTACTCAACCTGGTTGTTGAACCTGAATTGGAGCTGAGCGGAGGGACTGAGTCGGTCCGACTCCTCTAAGCCGACGAACCGGAACGGCTCGAATGTCTCAAACGCGAAACTGACGCTTTGCTCCATCCGCCGAGGACCCTCCTCTGAAGGCAGCCCCTTCCTCACTTCGATCAGATACCTAGACCCGGGAGAAAGTCGCTCCCTGGGTTCGACCAGGAGAGCTTGCTCAGGATCGATCTTCAGGTCTTCCTCCTTGAGCCGCGCCGATGAGGGGAGAGTCAAGCGGAAGCCGATCTTCCTTTCTTTGCCCTGGTCATCGGCAGAGATCAGAGTAATGTAATCCTTGGCTGCGGACCAGTCGACGGCTTGGTTGAAGACGAGAAGGACCTGGGTGTCCAAGGCCAGCCACCTCTGTTTATCTTGCGGAAAATGCCGGACCAGAAGCGGCGCAATCGTCTGGAACGACCAGGAATGATCTTCCCTGAGAAACGACCCGTCAAGCGCCCGGGTCCCGGCCGGCACAGTGACCTTGAACTCGGTGGCGAAGGGGAACCTCCTATCAGGAGAAAAGGCCAGTGTCCGGGAACCAAGCCAGCGGGACTTGCCCGCGATCGGCGGCTCGAACTTCAACATGGTCCCGCCCTTGCCCTCGGGCAGAGCCTCAAGCGCCACCATCGGCCGGTCGAACATCACCACGACGGAAGCGGCCTCTTTCGGACTTGAGGTCTTTCCCTGGGGAGTTGCGCTCAGGATGCGCAAGTCGCCGGCAGATGCCGGCAGCTGTTCAGCCGGGGAGCCCTCCTCACGGTCTTTTCGGCAACCGGGGACGATCAAACCGAGGACGATCAAACCGATCAGGAAAAGGAAAGCGGATCGCTGACACATGGTCGGCTCCTTTCTCCTCTGCTATCCTATGAGAAAGCCCAGGTCGATGGCAAGGCCGGGACCAGGGCAGAGAGCGGGCATGAGGACGGCCGAAAGGGTGGATAGAAAGCCGGGGTCTGAGGCTTAGCTAAGCTCCCGGAGCGAAGCTGTTAGGAACGTCCAGAATCTTTCGACAGAACCCGTATGGACCCTCTCTTCCGGAGAATGGGGATGTTCGATAGTCGGCCCGAAGGAGATCATATCCATACCAGGATACTTTTCGCCGATGATGCCGCATTCCAGCCCGGCATGAACGGCCTTGACCTCCGGCTCCTTCCCGAAGACGCTGAGGTAGACCCCGCCAAGTCTCTTCAGAAGCGCCGATTGGAGGTTTGGCTCCCAGCCCGGGTAGCCTCCCTCTTGGATTATCCGGGCTCCGGCCAGCTCGGACAGGGCCTTGATCGCTTGCCGTACGGCGGAGAGCGCCGAGGCGACCGAGCTGCGGCTGCTGCAAATGACCTGAGCCTGAG
>DAIPLF010000237.1:0-4262 GCA_036769375.1 Candidatus Aminicenantota bacterium
GCTGCCCAAGCCAAGAGCAAAGGGACCACAAATAGAAATGAAGATCGACGCATGGCTTCACCTCCCGGACTTTACAGAGAGCTTATAACACACCCCTCAGTGCCTCGTCAAAACTCGGGCAGATCCGGGCCGACAACGCGTCTGTCAGGGCCGGATACCCCCGGGCAGAACCTTTTCGGGCCCGTTTCCGTATGATAGGGGTGTGGAGGGCAAAGCGATGAAACTCAGGTTTGGATGGATCATCCTTGGCTGCGCCGCCGCCCTGACTTTGGCCGGCTGCGAGGATAGGGGCGATCTCACGACCGACTCAAAGACGGTCGAAGCCGCGGGGGCGGAAGCCGTCGAAGTGAATGTAAAGATGGGCGCCGGGGAACTGCGCGTCTCCGGCGGGGCGCAGACTCTAATGGAAGCGGATTTCACCTACAGGACGAGGCGCCGGCCCCCCGAAATCGACTACCGTGTTGCCGGAACAAAGGGATTCCTCGCGGTCCGACAGCGCCGAGGCGGGGGGGTGGTCTTCGGAAGCTCCAGGAACGAATGGGACATCCGGCTGAACAGCCAAATTCCTGCCGACCTCAAAATCGACATGGGCGCCGGCGAGAGCACGCTCGACCTGGCGGAAGTGGACCTCCGTTCGCTCACCATCGACATGGGAGTGGGCGAGATGAACCTCGACCTCCGGGGAAAGCAAGAACGTGACTTGGACGTGAGCATCGAGGGCGGTATCGGAAGCGGAACGATCTACCTGCCGCGGGAAGTTGGGGTGCGCGTCCGGGTCGACGGCGGGATCGGCTCGGTCGATGCCCATGAGTTCCATAAAGAAGGCCACGTGTACACGAACGACGCCTACGGAAAATCCCCGGTCACGATCGATATCAACATCGACGCCGGGATCGGAAGCATCGACCTCCGTCTCGACTAACAGGGCTCGGGGAGGGCTAAGCCTCCTGGGGCCGCTCTCCATTCCCGAATTCCTGCCCGCAGAAAAGGGCAGCCAAGGGCGGTTCGCCAATTTCCAAACCATTTATTAATTGATATATTAGCCATTCGCGTTTTTTTGTTCCGCTTCTTAAAAGGAGAAAAAATGAAAAAAAACTTAGTCTTCGTCTTAGCCGTCATATTAGCCCTATCGGCCGTCGCCTGGAGCGAAACCAAGCCGGCGGAAAAGCAGGCCCTGCTCACGGCGGAGATCCTGTCCGGGCTGGTATTCCGGAACATCGGCCCGGCCGTGATGTCCGGCCGGATCAGCGATATCGCCATTCATCCCAAAAACAGGAACCTATGGTATGTGGCTGCCGGCTCGGGCGGCGTCTGGAAGACTGAGAATGCCGGCACGACCTGGACGCCGATCTTCGACGGCCAGAGCTCTTATTCTATAGGCTGTCTTAGCCTTGACCCGAACAACCCGGATGTCATCTGGGTGGGGACGGGAGAGAATGTCAGCGGCCGTCACGTCGGCTTCGGCGACGGCGTCTATAAGAGCCTAAATGGTGGGAAGACATGGACGAACATGGGCCTGGCCAAGTCCGAGCACATCGCCCGGATCCTCGTCGACCCGCGCGACTCCAACACGGTCTATGTGGCCGCCGAAGGGCCCCTCTGGTCGTCCGGAGGTGAGCGCGGCCTCTATAAGAGCGCCGACGGGGGCAAGACCTGGATACTCTCCCTCGAGACCGGCAAGGACACCGGAGTCGCGAGCGCCGAATTCGACCCCTTGGACCCCGACATCATCTATGCCGCTGCCTACCAGCGACGCCGCTCCGTGGCCGCCTTTATGGGCGGAGGCCAGGAGTCGGCCATTTACAAAACTGAGGACGCCGGGAAGACCTGGCGGAAGCTCAGCGTCGGGCTGCCCTCCGGCGACAAGGGGAAGATCGGCCTGGCCGTTTCGCCGATCAAATCCAGCGTCGTTTACGCCACGGTTGAAGCCGGACCCGAAGAGAAGGGTTTCTATCGGTCCGCCGACCGGGGCGAGAGCTGGGAAAAGCGCAGTCCCTATATCAGCGGCGGCACAGGTCCCCATTACTACCAGGAAATCTTCGCCGACCCTAACGCCTTCGACCGCGTCTACCAGATGGACCCGATGACGCGGGTGACCGAGGACGGGGGGAAAACCTGGCGTCCCCTCGGCGAGAAGAATAAGCACGTCGACAATCACGCCCTGGCTTTTATCAAAGGGGATCCCGACTATCTGCTTGAAGGATGCGACGGGGGCGTGTACGAAACGCACGACCGGGGCAAGACGTGGCGCTTCTTCGATAACCTGCCGGTGACCCAATTCTACAAACTCGCCCTGGACAATGCCCTCCCCTTTTACAATGTCCACGGCGGCACGCAGGACAACGGCAGCCAGCTCGGTCCCTCCCGAACGCTCAACGCCCACGGCATCGGCAATTCTGATTGGTTCATCACTTTCGGCGCCGACGGCTATGCCTGCGCCATCGACCCCGAGGACCCGAACATCCTTTATGTCGAAATGCAGGAGGGGAACTTGCTCCGCTACGACAAGAAAAGTCAGGAAACCGTCGCGATAAGCCCGAGGCCGGCGCCGGACGACCCGCCGCTCCGTTTCAACTGGGACTCCCCGGTCCACATCAGTCCGCACTCGCACACCCGCATCTATTACGCCTCGCAGTTCCTGTGGCGGAGCGAGGACCGCGGCAACTCCTGGACGAAGATCAGCCCCGACCTCACCCGGAACATCTTCCGTCTCGAGCAGCCGATCATGGGCAAAACCTGGAGCGTCGACTCGCTCTGGGACCACGGCGCCATGTCGATGTTCTCGACCATCACGACAGTGGATGAGTCGCGCCTCCAGGAGGGTCTGGTTTACATAGGCACCGACGACGGCCTGATCCAGGTGACAGAGGATGGCGGCAAATCCTGGCGAAAGATTGACAGGATCCCGGGTGTTCCAGACTCCCTTTTCGTCAATAAGGTCAAAGCCTCCAAACACGATAAAGACACTGTGTTCGCCGCGGTGGACAGCCACAAGACCGGAGACTACAAGCCCTACCTTTTGAAAAGCGGCGACCGCGGAAGGACCTGGACCAACATCAGCGGCGACCTGCCCCAGCGGACCATCGTCTGGTCATTGGCCCAGGACCAGGTCAACAAGAATCTGCTGTTCGCCGGAACCGAATTTGGGATCTATACCACGCTCGATGGAGGAGCCCACTGGCTCAAGCTGAACGGAGGTGTCCCGACAATCTCCTTCCGCGATATCGAAGTCCAGGAACGCGAAGGCGATCTCGTGGGAGCATCTTTCGGCCGGGGTTTCTTCATCCTCGACGACTACTCCCCTCTTCGCCAGCTGACCGAAGAAAGCCTTCGCCAGGAAGCCGCGCTCTTCCCGGTCAAGAAGGCCCTGCAGTATATCCCCCTCCGGCCCATTGACTCGAGCGCTAAGGGATGTCTGGGTGACGGGTTTTATGTCGCCCCCAACCCGCCTTTCGGCGCCGTGTTCACCTATTATCTCAAGGATTCCTTGAAGACCGGGGCCGAGGCCCGCCGCGAGGAGGAAAAGGAGCTTGAAAAGGCCAAAAAGCCGCTACCCTTCCCCGGCTGGGACAAGCTGAGGAAAGAAGAGACGGAAGACAAGCCCGAACTCGTGCTCACCATAAGCGACGAGTCCGGACAGGTCGTCCGCCGGATCACGGGGCCGGGATCCAAAGGGATTCACCGCATCGCCTGGAATCTGCGCTACCCTCCCGTCGAACCGGTCGAGCTGGAGCCGGCCGAGCGCGAGGAATGGGACTGGACCCCGGAAGGTCCCCTCGTCGTTCCAGGAACGTTCACGGTTTCGCTGGCAAAGAAGGCCGAAGGCACCTTGACGCCTCTGGGAGAGCCGCAGAAATTCATAGTTGAATCACTCGGACTCGCATCACTGGCGGAAAAAGACCGCAGCGCCCTGCTTGATTTTCAGAAGAAGGCCGGCGAGCTGCAGCGGGCGATGATGGGCGCCGGAGGGGCCGCGCGAGAGGCTGCCGAAAACATCCGCTATATGAAGAAAGCCCTGATGGAGACGCCCAAGGCTGAACCCAAGCTCATGGAGCGGGCGAAGGATCTCGAGAAACGACTGCAGGATGCCACCCGGGTGCTCTGGGGAGACCGCACTGTCATGCGCCGCAGCGAGGCTGCCTCTCCGGGACTCATGCAGAGGGTCAGCGCCCAGCTCACGACGACCTGCCCGATCACGGAAACGGCCAAACGGGATTATGAGATCGCCGCGAGCGCTTTCGAGAAGCTCCTGGAGGACATGC
>DAIPLF010000238.1:0-4247 GCA_036769375.1 Candidatus Aminicenantota bacterium
GTCCATCCTCGCCGCAGTTAGATACCGGCATATAGACCACAATTTCTTAAATTGTCAGCAAAATACATGCCAGATTGATGAATTTATATCTTATTTATAATGAATAATTTAAGGTCGCATGAACGGCTTCGTAATTCAATTTTTTGAATTTTCTCCAAATTATTGAATTTTCTCATTGAAATCGCTTGAGTCTGCTGTTCACTTTTTCTCCGGCGCAGTCTGGGGCCGGCCGGCATCCAGGTTCCTGTAGTTAAGCGCCGAGTTGAAAAGGAGGAAAAAGCTGCCCAGGGTTTCATAGCGCCACATGGGGTTGATCGCGAAGAACAGGACATGCCCTTTCCCCACTGGGACATCGATTATGGCCGGCTTGTTGGCTAGTTCTTCCCCGCCGTCCAGCATCCCGGAGACCAGGAGCTTGTCGGCCATGTCAAACCGCATGACCACCCGCACGGTCTTCAAGTCGGGAGGCATGTAGAGGTCGAACATGTCCTTGTATTCTGCCGGGATGCCCGTCCCGGCGCCCTGGACGTTCGTCGGCTTCTGGGCGCGGCCTTGGATGACGTCCGGATCCTTAAGGCCTCCCCGGCCCGACGGCCGGCCGGCCTTCGAGTCCCCGCCCAGCAGTTCTTCGATCTCCATTCCCATTACGGCCTTGGTCCCCGTCTCGAAAACCGGGCCGCCGCTGAAATAGACGCCCAGGTTGCGGTCGTAACCGTAGCCTATGGGGCTCAGCAAGTCGGTGATATTCGCGCTCAGCACCGAGCCCATGGCCTTCAACTTCTGGGGCGTTGTCACCGCGACGCTCTCCACGATGCCGTAGCTTATGGGGAGGTCGGCCATGGACGTGATGGGGATGAACAATCCTCCCTGCTCGATGAACCGCCGGAGGTTGCTGATCCCCTTGAGCTCGATGCCGCCGCGGATATCCTCGCGTGAATCAGGTCCGCCGAGATGGGGGTATTTCTCCGTCTTTATCCAGGGGATGGGATTCTCCCCTCCGATGCCGTTGACGATCCTCTGGCTTTTGCCCAGCATCCCGGCCGGAGGGAAGATGATGACGTCGTATTTCGAGCGGAGGTCCTCGTTATCCCGGATCTCCTGGAGGGGAATGTAGGCGTAAGGGACCTCCAGTTTGTCCAGGGCCAGGCGGAACCAGCCTTCATCCTGGGTGTTCAGCCAGGAATGGAGGATGGCCAGGCGCGGGGCGTCGAGGTCATGGGTCTTGCTGTTCGGCAGGGCGGCCAGCCGAAAGACTGTGAGCCCAAGGTCTTTGGCTGCGGCGTCCACCCGGCTTTCCAGGTCGGCCGGATTTCCCTCCGCTGGGATGAGGAAGCTCCCTGAAACGAACTTGGCGCTGCCCTGCCTGAACTCGTCTTCAGCGGCCAGCATCTTCACGTCCTTGAGCCGGTAGCGGAAGGTCATGAGCTCGGGCTCGGCCGTATGGTTGACGGCGAAGGCGACGGTCTTGCCTTTGCCAACGATCTGGCCCTCGATGGCGACATCTTTTTCCAGCAGGGCCATGGCGCTGTCCAGGACCTTCGCTTCCGTGACCCGGACCGTCTTGACGTTGTGGAGAGGCCCCAGCGTCCAGCCCGTGTCGTCGTAGGGATGCGGGTCTTTGGGATTATAGTACTGGGTGTCCAGAAGCATGTCGGCGCCGCGGCTGTAGGGCTGGTCCATCCGGACGATATAGCTCCCGGCCGGATACTTGTCCTTCCCGACCGTAACCTCGGCATTGGCGACATGGACCTCGATGCCGTTCTTCCGGAGCAGGTTGACGAGGCGCGCCGCGGCCAGGGGACGCCTGGTCCCGCCGGGGACGAGATAAGCCGCGGGGCCTTCCGTCCTCGCCTTGGCCACGGACCGTTTGCTCTTCAGGTAGAAATTCTCCAGGAACCTGGCCCGGTTATCCGCAACATGCTTGAAGGTGAGGAGAAGGGCGCTCTGCTGGAGGTTGATGTTGTTGCGGAAGGACCACTTGACCGCCTCGAGGGGCGGGTTGGGCCGGTACCAGGCCCGCTTGGATTCGGCGCCCACGCTACGGACCATCGTATCCGCGCCTGTGCCGCCGTATGTCTCGTAGAACCGGCCCGTCGAGTTGTGAAAGTGGGCGACGGAGAAAGCATAGCTCGATCCCCAGCCGTCGAAGAAGCCGTGGGACCAGACTCCGGGGACCCCGCGCCGGGTCATCTCGCTGATCTCCAGGAAGGCGAGCTCCTCCCATTCGTTGATCGTGATCGGGTCGAGCCAGGCATTGAAGGGGCCGGTGCCCGTGGAGGTGTAGAGATAGGGGACGGATTCATGGAGGTCGTGCATGACGATCGGATGCCAGGCAAAATAGGCCTTGAGCAGGTTCTCGCTGAGCTTAAGGCCAAGGCCGACGGCATCCCGGTTGTTGTCGTGGACGACATACTTTCCCCAATAGACGAGGGGGATCGTCTTTTTGTCCTTGTTCTCTTTTTTATAGAGATAGACATCGACGGCCTTATCCCACCCGTCCACCTCGAGGACCGGCGTCATCAGCACGATCATGTTCCTGCGGATGGCCTGGACGAATTCTGTCTCTTCCACGGCCAGCCGATAGGCGAGTTCCATCATCATCTCGGGCGAGCCGCACTCCTGGGAGTGGAGGCCGCCCGTTATCCAGTAGACGGGGGCTCCCTCTGCGATGAGCTTGGCGGCGTCCTCGTCCTTGAGCCCGCGGGGGTCGGCAAGGCGAGTCATGATCTCTTGGAGACGCTCGAGGCGGGCCATGTTTTCCTCGGAGGTGACGGCGACGGCGATCATCTCGCGGCCTTCGTCGGTCGGCCCGATGGGGAAGACCTGGACTCGAGGGGAGGCGGCGTCCAGGGCGCGCATGTATCTGTAGATGTCGGCCGAATGGTCGAGGACATCGGGAGCGCCGACGATGTGCCCGAGGATCTTGAGAGGGGAAGGCACGGTCTCTGATGCGGGCAGGTGGTCGACGAGCTCGGTCAGGAAGAACTTTTCTGTGGTGTATTCCAGGATTTTCGCTGAGTAATCCTTGTCCGGGGCTCCGGCTGCGGGCTGCTGGGCAGCGAAGACAGGGGACGTCAAGAGGCCCAGGACCAAGAGTGCGGCGCATCGTGTCAGATGATGTTTCATGAACTCCCTCCAGGACATGAAGTTGAACCTGTGACGCGGATTATAACACAATTACCCGGCAATATTAGGAGAGTCGCCGTTCCCTGTTTCGTGTATAATAAAAAAAGGGACGATGACGAAGATCCTCGTTTCGGCCAAAGACCTCCGCAAGAATTATGGCGCGCTCACGGCCGTCGACGGGATTTCCTTCGAGATCCGGGAAGGGGAGTGCTTCGGTTTCCTGGGACCGAACGGCGCCGGGAAAACGACGACCGTCAAGATGATCCACTGTGTCTCTCCGGTCACCTCGGGAACCCTGATCGTCAACGGCCTGCCCGCGCACATCAACAACCGGGCTCTGAAGAAGATGACGGGGATCATCCCCCAGGAGATCACCCTGGACGTCGACCTGACCGTCTATGAGAACCTCATCATCTTCGCCAAGTTCTTTGATATTCCCCGGCGCGAAGCCAAGAAGCGGATTGCCGAGCTTCTCTGCTTCGTCGAGCTCGAGGCCAAGCGCAACTCCAAGATCAGCGAGCTCTCGACCGGCATGAAGCGCCGGCTCCTGGTGGCCAGGGCGCTCCTCAACCAGCCCAAGCTGATCGTCGCCGACGAGCCGACGACCGGGCTCGACCCGCAGGCGCGCCACCTGATCTGGCAGAGGCTCCGCCAGCTCAAGACCGAAGGCGTGACCCTGATCCTGACGACGCAATACATGGAGGAAGCCCAGCAGCTCTGCGACCGAATCGTCGTCATGTATCAGGGGAAGATCCTCAAGGAGGGTGTGCCCTCGAAGCTGGTGTCCGACGAGATCGGCCGGGAGGTCGTGGAGGTCCGTGTCCCCAAGGAGAATGACGAGAGACTCGTCGGGCAGCTGGCCGATTTTTCTTGCGGCCACGAACGCGTGGGGGACACTCTCTATTTTTACTGCCGCGATGGCCAGGGCATGATGAGGAAGCTCGTCGAGCTCGACCTCCACAATTATCTGACGCGGCCGGCGACGCTCGAGGACGTCTTCCTCAAGCTCACCGGGCGGACTCTGATCGAATGAGCGTTGACCGGGGCCGACCCCCTCGGCCGAGGGATATCGGCCCCCTCCTCCCGACCTCAGCCGGTGGAGCCTCCTCCCGGAGCGGGCT
>DAIPLF010000239.1:0-4242 GCA_036769375.1 Candidatus Aminicenantota bacterium
GTCTACGATATCCCCTCTCGCAGTCCCCAAACGAGCTGGAGAAGCTGGGGCGGCGTCCAAACCCGAGCCGCCGTCGAGGAGGAGTCAGGGCGGATCCGGGGAGAACTGGGGAAACTCCAGGCCGCCGCCGACTTTCCCGTCGAATTTCTTCCCTTATCAGGCGTCTCTAAAGCCACTGACCTTGCCTCGGTAAGCGACCTTTCCGGTTCCGATACGGTTCTTCTCTATGCAGCCGGCGGCTGGATGGACGTCCTCGATACTCTGGGAGGGATGGGCAAGGACCTGATCATCTTTTGCCGCCACCTGTCCGGACCCGTCTATCTCTGGTATGAGATCGTGAGCCCCCGCTATCTTCGCCAACATACTGACGCCGCGGCCGTGAAAGGCGTCACCGCTGAAGATGTGGTTATCGACAGCCAGGAGGAGCTCCTCTGGAGGTTGAGGGCATTGGCCGGGCTGCGGAACACGTTGAACACCCGGATCCTGGCCATCGGCGGCCCCGACGCCTGGGCCCAGCCGGCAGGGGTCGTGCCCCGACTTGTGGAAAACATCTGGAAGCTCGACTTCCGAACGGTCCCTTACGAAGATTTGGGCGCCCTCATCAAGGCCGCGCGCGCCGACCGGGATGCCCTGAAAAGGGCGCGTGACCGGGCGGCGGCTTACCTGAACACCGCAGGGACAACCCTGGAGACGGAGCGGACGTTCGTCGAGAACGCTTTTCTGCTTGAACAGGTTTTCCGCGGCCTGATGGAACGGGCGGACTGCCGGGCCATAACCATCAACGGCTGCATGGGCACCATCATGCCTTTAGCCGAGACTTCGGCCTGTCTCACGCTCAGCCTGCTCAACGACGCCGGCTATCTGGCCTTTTGCGAGTCCGACTTCGTGGTTATCCCGTCGGGCATCCTGCTGGCCAACATCTCGGGCCGGCCCGTTTTCCTCAACGACCCGACCTACCCGCACGAGGGCATAATCACCCTTGCCCATTGCACAGCGCCCCGGAAAATGGACGGGGCGAAACGCGAGCCCGCCCGGATCCTGACTCACTTCGAATCGGACTACGGCGCGGCGCCCAAGGTGGAAATGGACCGAGGGCAGGTCCTCACCAATATCGTTCCCGATTTCGCCTCCAAGCGCTGGGTAGGTCTCAAAGGGGAGATCGTCGACGCTCCCTTCCTGCCCATTTGCCGTTCTCAGATCGACGTCCGCTTCGCCTGCGACAGCCTGACCCTGGCTCAGCGGATGCCCGGGTTCCACTGGATGTCCGGCTACGGCGATACCCTCCGGGAGATGGGTTACGCTCTGCGCCGGGTGAACATCGACTGGGAAGTCCTTTAGCTCCGGATCGGCCCTCCGGCTCAGTTGAGAGGTACGCCTCAAAAATGGGTGACAAACTTCACTCCTGCGGTTGTCTTCCCGCGGCCGCTTTGCTATCATGAAGACGCCCATGACAACTCATATGGTCAAAGATGACTGCCGGCATCGCTGGACGATGACCAATATCCGAAACGGATATCTGGTGGTTGAAGGCTGTTTTCACTGCCGGCAGCGGACCTCCTTTTTTTCGCAGGAGCCCGTTCCGCCGCAGGACGATTACCGGGAGGGGGACCATTTCTGGAGCTATCTCGGCAGCTCCCAGGCTTCGAAGTTCGACCTCCGATGCGAGGAGTGCTCCAAGGAGGTCCCCTTGAAAGACGTCATGGCCCTGATGCTGTGCATGAGATGCGACCCCGAATGCGGCGTTTATAAGGCCGGGTCCGGGGGACGGGAAGGGAAGACCTGGGTCTATGTGGCCCTCTGCGCCGACACATCCCACGCCTCGAAAGGATGCATCACCGAACCGGGGATCAGGGCCCTCAACGAGTATTTTAACCGCGGGACCCAGGATCAGCCCAAGAAAATCGTCGTTGTCTCCTGCGAATCACGCAAGAACGTCGACACCTGCGAAGGGGTCGTGCTCGCGGACGTCGGTCTGACCGAAATCTATTGAGGCCCAAAGGAAAGGTCGTAACATGAAAGTTTCCGAACTGGTGGAAAAAGGCGTTTTCAAGAGTTTCAATGACCCCGGCGACAAGGAGATCCAGGGAGTTTATATCTCCGACATGGTGAGCGATATCATCGGCATCGGCCCGGGAAATCTCCTCGTAACTCTGCAGACCCACAAAAACCTGATCGCGGCGGCCAACCTGGTCGATGTCGCGGCCATCGTATTCACGCGGGGCAAGACGCCCACGGAGGATGTGGTCGCCCTGGCCAACAAGGCCGGGATCGGATTGCTGGGATTCGAGGGGGATACTTGGACCCTGGCCAAGAAGCTCTACGAGCTTGGAGTCAGGTAAGGGCGCCCTGCGGACCTTTTGTCCCTAGGTCGTCTTCTGATGTACAGATTGAGATGAAGGGACCTGATTTTCTAGCGGACCGCGGCCTGTCTGAGCTGCGGCGGGAATTCAAAGGTGAGCGGGGCGACTTGATCCCCGTCCTACAGAAAGTCCAGGAAATCCACGGATACCTGCGTCCGGATGCCATCCAAAGCGTCTCCCGCTGGCTCAAGATCTCGGAAAACGAGATCTTCGGCGTGGCCACCTTTTACGCCCAGTTCCGTTTCCATCCTCCGGGCCGGCATCACCTCCGCATATGCCTGGGTACTGCCTGCCATGTCAGGGGAGGAGAGCAGATCCTCCTGACCGCCCAGGAACGCCTCGGCGTCGCCACCGGTGAAACCACCGGTGACGGAGAATATGACCTCGATCGGGTGGCCTGCTTGGGCTGCTGTGCCCTGGCCCCGGTCGTTGCCGTTGACGAAAAAGTCCACAGCCAGATGTCGGTCCTGAAAATCCAAAGGATCCTCGATGGGCACAAGAAGACTTGACGAGCGGCGGAAGAGGGCTGTTTCGAATTGGGCCGAGCTCCAGAGCAGCCCTGTCCCCTTGGTCTTTATTGGCGCTGCTTCCTGCGGGCTGGCGGCAGGCGCGGACGAAGTCCAAGAGGCCGTTGAGCACTACCTGAAAAAGAACGGGAGCGAAGCCCGGATCGTTCGAGTTGGGTGCATAGGCCCCTGCTACCTGGAGCCCCTGATGGACGTCCAGATGCCGGGGCAGCCGCGCATCAGCTACTCCAATGTCCGTCCCTCGGACGTTCCCCTGATCATGGAATCATTCTTCGAGAAAAAAGAGGTCGCGAAATCCCGGCTGGCGGGGCATTTGGGGGGAGGGGCGTTCGATGGGATTCCCCGATTTTTTGACATGCCCATGCTCAAGCCTCAGGTGCGGATCGTCCTGCGCAACTGCGGGATCATCGACCCGGACGACCTTGACCATTACCTGGCAAGAGACGGATATCTCGGTCTGGAGAAGTGCCTGGCCGCGCCCTGGGCCGACGTCCTGGAGACAGTCAAGAAGTCCGGGTTGCGCGGCCGAGGCGGGGCGGGCTTTCCGACCTGGCGGAAGTGGCAGACCTGCCGGGAGACGCCAAGCGACCAACGCTACCTCATCTGCAACGCGGACGAGGGCGATCCCGGCGCCTTCATGAACCGGTCCCTCATCGAGGGCGACCCCCATGCTGTGCTGGAAGGAATGCTCATCGCGGCCTACGCGATCGGGGCCTCCCAAGGATATGTTTACATCCGCGCCGAGTACCCCTTGGCCATCAAGCGGCTCAAGAAGGCCATCGGCCAGATGCGGGAGGTCGGCCTCCTGGGAAAGGATATCCTGGGGTCGGAATTCAGCTTCGACATCCGCATAAAACAGGGGGCCGGCGCCTTTGTTTGTGGCGAGGAGACGGCGCTCATCGCCTCGATCGAAGGGAAACGGGGCATGCCCCGCACCCGTCCGCCCTTTCCGGCCGTCTCCGGGCTCTACGGCAAGCCGACGATCATCAACAACGTCGAAACCCTGGGGACTTTGCCCCACATCCTCCGCAATGGAGCGGAGTGGTATGCCGGCTTCGGCACTGAGACGAGCAAGGGGACCAAGACTTTTTCGCTCGTCGGCAAGGTCCGGCGGACCGGGCTGATCGAGGTCCCGCTGGGCACAACCCTTCGCGAAGTCGTCTTTGACATCGGAGGCGGCACGCTGAAGCCGTTCAAGGCCGTCCAGACTGGAGGTCCATCCGGGGGGTGCCTGTCGGAGGAATTTCTTGACACCCCGATCGACTATGAGCATTTGGCCGGGGCCGGCTCGATCATGGGCTCGGGCGGCCTGATCGTGGTCGATTCCGACACCTGCATCGTGGACACCGCCAAGT
>DAIPLF010000240.1:0-4241 GCA_036769375.1 Candidatus Aminicenantota bacterium
CGGTCACAGGCTACGGCCAGGCGGAGAAACTGCAGGTCAACACGATGGTCAGGGCGCTCCTCAACGTCGATGGAGAGGTCGAGATGGATGCCTCGGACGCGCTGGCGGCCGCGATTTGCCACCTCAACACCCGCATGTTCCAAAAAACCGTCGAGGAGTCGGCCGGAGGAGGGCGGCGGTGATCGCCCATCTCAAGGGACAGATCCTGCATAAAACACCGGGGCAGGTCGTCGTCGATATCGGCGGCGTCGGATACTGCGCCTATATCCCCCTCTCGACTTACGTCCGGCTGGGCGACGCAGGAAGCTCCTGCGAGCTCCACATTTACACCCATCTGACGGACAGCGCCCTGGCTCTCTACGGGTTCACCACGGGCGAAGAAAGGGAACTCTTTTTGAAGCTCATCGCCGTCTCCGGCATCGGGCCGAAGCTGGCCTTGAACGTCCTCTCCGGGATCGGCCCGGCCGAGCTCGAGGAGGCCGTCCTGAACAGCGACGTGGCCCGGATCACGCTGATCCCGGGGATCGGCAAAAAGCTGGCCATCCGGATCGCTCTCGAGCTCCAGGAAAAAATCGAGAAAAAAGAAAAGGTGCTGGGCGGCCGCGGATCCAAGGAAAGGGAAGACCTCATCTCAACCCTGATGAACCTGGGTTTCAGGAGGAAGGAAGTCGAAGGAGTCGTGGACCAGGCCATCCGGACCCTGAAACCCCAGGCGGGAATAGAGAACCTGCTCCGAGAGTGCCTGAGAAAGCTGGCCCGGGTATGAAAGAACAAAAAATGACGGCTGTCCTGACTCCCGTCCGGACAAAAGAGGACATTCAGTTCGAGGACAGCCTCCGGCCCCGGACGTTCGACGAGTTCGTCGGTCAGGAGACGATCAAGTCCAACCTCAAGATATTCATCCAGGCCGCCAAAAAAAGAGGCGAGCAGCTCGACCACGTACTTCTCTACGGCCCGCCGGGGCTGGGCAAAACAAGCCTGGCCTACCTTATCGCCAAGGAGATGAGCGTCGCCATCAAGCCCACGTCCGGCCCGGTCATCGAGCGGACGGGCGACCTCTCGGCCATCCTGACCAACCTTCAAAAAAAAGAGGTCCTGTTCATCGACGAAATCCACCGGCTCCATCCTTCGGTGGAAGAGCTTCTCTATTCGGCCATGGAGGACTTCAGCCTCGACCTCATCATCGGGCAGGGCCCGAGCGCCCGAAGCCACAAGCTGCAGCTCCGGAAATTCACTCTGATCGGCGCGACCACCCGGGCCGGAAGGATCACGGCGCCGCTCCGGGGCCGGTTCGGGATCATTCACCGGCTGGACTACTATAAGGATGAGGATTTGAAAAAGATCATCGGGAGGTCGGCCGATCTCCTGGAAGTGGCCATCGACGACGGCGGCGCCGACCACATCGCCCGGAGGTCGAGGGGAACCCCTCGAGTGGCCAACCGGCTGTTGCGCCGGGTACGCGACTACGCGGATGTCCGGGCGGACGGGATCATCACGGCTAAAGAGGCCAAGCAGGCGCTCGACATGATGGAAGTGGACTCGCTGGGGCTCGACGAAGTGGATCGCAAGATCCTCCACACCATCATCGATAACTACGGGGGCGGGCCGGTTGGCATCGCCACGATCGCCGCCGCCATCGATGAGGAGAAAGATACCATTGAATCCATCTATGAGCCCTTCCTGATGAGGATCGGTTTCCTCGAGCGGACCTTGCGCGGCCGTAAGCTGACGCCCCGCGCCTATGAGCATCTCGGCCTGCCGACGCCAGCGGCCCCGTCCAACAACCAGAAAAAACTCTTCAAGGAATAGACTCAAGAGAATTTGCTGGTTTCAGAGTTCGATTACCATCTCCCCGCCGAGCTCATCGCCCAAAAACCACTCGCCCACCGGGACGAATCAAGGATGATGGTTGTCCGCCGGCGGAGCGGCGAGATCATCCACTCCTTTTTCAGAGACCTCTCCGGATATCTAAGCACAGGGGATGTCCTTGTTCTCAACACCACCAGGGTTATTCCGGCTAAGGTCTGGGGCAAGGTGGACGGACGGGAGGTCGAGTTCCTTTTCTTAAGGGAAATAGAAAGCGGGACTTGGGAAGTCCTCTGCCGGCCGGCCAGACGGGTTCTGACGGGGAGTACGGTTGTTTTCTCGCCGGGGTTCGAGGCCAGCGTCATCGGGATGGAGGCTCGCGGAAAACGCCTGCTGAATTTCTCCTCGGGCAACGTCTTAGAAGAGCTGCCCAAAATCGGCTACGCGCCACTCCCTCCCTATATAAGGCGGGAGAAAGGTAACCTGGATCTCAGGAGATATGACCTGGAACGCTACCAGACTGTTTTCGCCCGACGAGAGGGCGCCATCGCGGCACCGACCGCCGGACTCCATTTTACGCCCGAATTCGTCGGGTCGCTCAAGGCCGAAGGCGTCCAGGTCTGCCCGGTCAACCTGGAGGTCGGCCAGGCCACGTTCCAACCCATCGAAGTCGAGAGGGTTGAAGCCCACCGGATGCTCCCCGAGCGATACACCATCGGTCCTGTGACAGCGGGGTCGATCAACAAGGCCCAGGCGGAAGGCCGACCGGTGACGGCCGTGGGAACTACGGTCGTCCGCTCGCTCGAAAGCGCCTGGCGGGAAGACCGGCTCCGTTCCGGCAGCCGCTCAACTGAGATCTTTATCTATCCCGGCTTCAAGTTCCATGTTGTGGACCGGCTGCTGACGAATTTTCACCTTCCCAAGTCGACCCTGCTTATGCTGGTTTCCGCCTTTGCCGGCCGGGAGCTGATTCTCAAGGCCTACACCGAGGCCGTCCGTGGAAAATACCGCTTCTACAGCTACGGCGATTGTATGCTGGTTCTCTGAGAAATTTCGCTTGATATTCACGCTTCGCTGGACTATTTTGGGCCGGATGCCCGGGTTGTCTCTCAGGGAGGAAGCGTGTGTCTGACCTAGAAAAAGGCGCTCCCAAGCCGAAATTCCCCCGTTCGTTCTGGACGGCCAACACGATCGAACTCTTCGAAAGGGCGGCCTACTACTCGATGGCCTCCTTTATGGTCATTTATCTCCACGAGACGCTGGGCATGCGTCCGGCCTTTGCCACTCTCCTCAACGGTTCCGTCCTTTGGGGACTTATCTACTTCCTTCCCGTCCTCTCCGGAACCCTGGCGGACAAATTCGGTTTCAAGCGCTCGCTCACCGTCTCCTTCGTCATGATCTCCCTGGGCTATATCGTCATGGGGAACATCCAGCGGTTTTGGCCCGCGCTTTCGGGAAAAACGGGCGTCTCGCCCATCGACTATACGCTCCCCGCGGTCATCGGCATCGTCCTCATCGGTGTCGGCGGCTCGGTCGTCAAGCCCTGCATCGCCGGCACGGTCCAGAAGACCTCCGGCCTGAGGGCGACTCTCGGCTTCGCGATCTTCTACATGATCATCAACATCGGCTCCATGACCGGCCGCGGCGTCTCCTACTTCATCCGGACCAATCTGGGGATCCCGGCCATCTTCACCTATGCGGCTACTCTCTTTGCTGTTATCGGCCTGGCAGTCGTCCTTTTCCTGTATAAAGAGCCGGAGTATGTCAGCGACGGAAAGAAGGACGATCAGAAAGTCCAAAAAAGGACGCTCGGACAGGCCATCCTGGGCATTTTCATCGTCCTCGGCAACCTCAAGTTCCTCTTCTTCCTCGTTTTCGTCGGCCTCTTCTGGTTCCTCTATGTCCAGCTCTACAACTTGATGCCGCTCTTCCTGCGGCACATCGACCCCAACGCTCCGGTCGAGATCTACACCCTGGCCAACCCGGTAATGATCGTCTGCTTCCAGCTTCTGATCACCCGGATGGTCAAGAAATGGACGCCGGTCAAATCCATACTTTTCGGCGTAGGTGTGACAACGGCAGGGATGCTGCTCAATGTCCTTCCGGCACTTTTTCTGCCTGACTTGACCCAGAAAGCGAGTCTGCTGGGCCTGGCCCTTCCGGCTGCGGGAATGGTGCTCATCGTCTCCATCGCCTCGATGGCCGTCGGCGAGATGATGGCCTCCCCGCGTATCTACGAATATATCGGCGCGATCGCCCCCAAAGGACAGGAAGGTCTGTACCTGGGATACGCGAACCTGCCGATCGCTATCGGGAGCTTCTTCGGCGGGCCGCTGGGCGGACGTCTCTTCGAGCACTTCATCTCCGAGCCGGCCAAGGCAGGTGAGCCCATCCATCCAGTGGCCATGTGGCTGATCATCGCCGGGATCGGTGTC
>DAIPLF010000009.1:0-14801 GCA_036769375.1 Candidatus Aminicenantota bacterium
CTCCCTTGAGGGCGTTGACTTTCCCGTAGAACTCCAGGTCCTCCATATTAAAGAGCGATTCCGGCAAGCCGACTGAGGCCAGCAGGCTCTTTTCAAACAAACCCTGGTAAGCCAGGTTGTGGATCGTGAAGAGAGAACGAGTGTAGGAGTAGAACGAGTCCTGGGCGTAGGCAAATCTCAGATAAGCCAGGGCCAAGGCCGATTGCCAGTCGTGCGCGTGGACGACGTCGGGACGAAAATCGAGGCGTTTGAGGGTTTCCAGGGAGGCCTTGCAGAAGAAGGCGAAACGCTCTCCGTTGTCGGGGTAGTCGCCCTGCGGCGTCCCGTAGAGGAAGTCGCGGTCAAAATACCCGTCCCTCTCGATCAACAGGAAGCTGAGCGGGCCCTGTCTCGACTCCCAGACGGAGAAGCGGTCCCTTTCTCCATTCCAGTCCATATCGAGGCTCTCGATGATCCGGCGGAGAGGCAGGCCTTTCTTCTTGGTCTCCCGGTAAAGAGGCAGAAGGACTCTGAGGTCGACTCCGAGGGGACTGAGAAACTTGGGCAGGGCGCCGGCGACGTCGGCCAGCCCGCCTGTCTTGGCGAAAGGGACAACTTCGGAAGCCAGCATGGCGACTTTCATGGGCCGCGTATTATAACACAAGCGGCCAAAATTTCTAGGATACGAAACGGCCTGGGGAGTGACCCGCCAAAGGCTTTCCGTCATTTGGAGAGGACTTCCCGTTCTTTCCAAGGCGAGGGGTATGGGCGAAGAGGGTCATCCGGAGACGAGCGGGCACTTCTTTTTTTAGTTCGGCGAGGGCCTGTTGGCGACAAACCCGTTTGAGGGCGGAGCGGGCAGGGATCTCCTCCCCAGGAGGAGAGAGCGCAGCCCGAAAATCGAGCCGGTTTTGGCTCGCCGGGACAAAAGCGGCCTGGTTTGGAGCCAACTGGCCCGAGCCGCACTTGAAAAAAAAGCCGGGGCAAATATGATAGGATCTTCCGGAAATCATTATGCCCCAGAATCCGATCCCGCAGGAACCGCATCCGCTCCGCGTCCTTGCGGCTGTCCTGGAAGAGGACGGCCGCTGGCTGATCGCCAAGCGGCGAAGTGAGGATCGGTTTGGCGGACTCTGGGAATTCCCGGGAGGCAAGATGGAACGGGGGGAAACCCCGGAGGAGTGCCTCGCCCGGGAGCTCTTTGAGGAGCTCGGCATCAGAGTCCGGGTTGACCGCTATCTCGGCTCGGTGCATCACTCCTCCCCGGGCCTGGTTATCGAACTCATCGCCTACAGGGTCACCCATCTTGCCGGCTCATTTTGCCTCAAGGATCACGAGGAGGTCCGCTGGGTTTCTCCTCCGGAGATCGGCCGCTATTACCTGACCGAGCCGGACAAGCTGCTGCTCCGAAAACTCTTGGGAAGGGAAGTGGAGGAGGAGACATGAAAGAGCGGACCGTCATCCTTAAGAAGAATCGGGATAAGCCCATCCGCCAGCGTCATCACTGGATCTTTTCCGGGGCTGTCCAGTCCCTGCCCGACTTTGAGGACGGGGAAATCCTGCCCGTCGCGGCGAGCGGCGGCGAATTCCTTGGCTCAGCCTATTTCAACCGGAAATCCGCCATTATCGGCCGGATGCTCAGTTTCGACAGGACGCCTCCCCTGAGATCCATCGAACAGAGACTCTCTGAAGCCCTGGCCTTGAGGAGAAGGCTCGTCCAGCCGACGAGCAACGCTCAACGGCTGGTCAACGGCGAAGGGGACGGAATGCCCGGACTTGTCGTCGACCGTTACGACGACGTCCTGGTCATCCAGATCGCCACCCTGGGGATGGAGAGGCTCAAATCTGTCATCGTGGACCACCTAGTCAAAGCGCTTTCGCCCCGCTCCATCTACGAGAAGTCGGACCAGCCGACGCGGCGGGAGGAGGGTCTCCCCGAGTTCGAAGGCCGTCTGTACGGTGAAGAGGTGAAGACAGTAGAGATCCGCGAGGACGGGCTCCGCTTCCTGGTTGAGATCCAGGGCTCGCAGAAGACCGGCTTTTATCTCGACTTGAGGGAGATGCGGAGGCTCGTCCGGTCCGTGGCGGAGGGCCGCAGGGTCCTGAACTGCTTCTGCTACACAGGAGGATTCTCAGCGGCAGCCCTGGCCGGCGGGGCGGTTTCGGTGGATTCGATCGACTCCTCTGAACCGGCCATCTCAGTGGCCAAGCGCAACCTTTCCTTGAACGGCTTTTCCGAAAACGGGAACGGCTTCGTGGCCGCCGACGTCTTCGAATTCCTTCGCCGAGAAACGCCTCCCTATGACTTTGTTATCCTCGATCCGCCCGCCTTTGCCAAGAGAAAGACGGACGTTATCCCAGCTTGCCGCGGCTACAAGGATATCAACCGCCTGGCCTTGAAAAAGACCGGGGCACACGGCCTGCTGCTGACTTTGTCCTGCTCCCATTTTGTGGACGAAGCCCTCTTCCGGCAGGTCGTCTTCCAGGCTGCGGCCGAAGCCGGCAGGGATGCGCGCATCATCCAAAGACACCGCCTGGCCTATGATCATCCGATCAATGTCTACCATCCGGAGAGCGAGTATCTGAAGGGTTTTCTTCTCTATGTCCTCTAAGAAACGGCAGCCAGTCATCCGGGAATCGGGACACGGAGGGTTCCTGATCGGCCTGATGAACTTTGGCTGTAGACAAAACGTAATATGAGGTGACCTGCGATGCATCCTGATCCTGACCTCAAAAAGGTGTTCCGGACGACGGTTTTTGTCAGTGGGGCGATGTTGGCCAGCCTTTTCTTGTACGCCCTCATGGTCGAGCTCGTCAGGTCCCAGCTCAAGCCGTTTCCGGGGCTCCTCGTCTCCGGGGTCCGTCACCAGACCCTGCGCTACCTTTTTTTCGCCGCCGCGGTCGGAGCGGTTGTCTTGGTCCGTTTCGCCGGCCGGGCCAGGTTCAAAAAGACACCGGGAGAAGACCTTACCCGCCTGATCTTTCGCCTGAGCCGGACCGCTGTCATCACCTCAGCCCTGGCCGAGCTTCCGGCTGTTCTCGGTTTCGTGCTGTTCCTCTTGACCGGCTTCTCCAGGGATTTCTATGTTCTCCTGTTCAGCTCTCTTGTTCTCGAATTCATATATTTCCCCCGGCAAAGGGATTGGCAGGACCTCGTCCGGGAGAGTTTCCCCCGGCAAGGGACATAGGAGGGTGTTCATGAGAAAAACGAGACTACCCTTATTCTTGACTCTCGGCTTCGGGCTTCTCCAGGCTTTTCCTCTCCAGAGCGCGCAGGAGCCTTTAGCGCAAGAGAAGGGGAGTCCACTTCGCTACGAGATCTCGGTCGAGCTCGACAGCTCCGGCAAGATGCTCCGCGGCAGGGAGGAGATCGGCTGGCGAAATCAGACGCGGGACGAAATCCCCGACATGTGGCTCCATCTCTACTGGAATGCGTTCAAGAATGAGAGGAGCGCCATGCTGGAAGAATCCCGGGCCGAAGGCGGCCGCGGAAGAAGCGCCGCCGAAAAGGGAGGCTGGGGCTACATCGATATCACCCGCGTTGCTCTGGACGATGGCACTGACCTCGGGCCGACATTCGAGTTTATGGTCCCCGACCTTCCTGCCCATCCGGAAGACCGGACAGTCGCCCGCGTCCGCTTCCCCCAGGCCGTTAAACCGGGCGAGGAGGTGCGCCTGCGGGTCGAGTTCGAATCCAAGATCCCGCGGACGATCGCCCGCTCCGGTTATTATCAGGATTCCTATTTCATCGCTCAATGGTTTCCCAAGCCCGGCGTCTACGAGGAAGGCAAGGGATGGAACTGCCATCAGTACCATATGAACAGCGAGTTCTTTGCCGATTTCGCTGACTTCTCCGTTCACCTTACCGTTCCCGCGGCCTTTGTGGTCGGGGCCTCGGGAAAACAGACGAGCGCCGTATCCTCAGCGGAAGGAAAATCTGTTACCTATACCTTTGAGCAGGAGCGAATCCACGACTTTGCCTGGACGGCCGCCCCCGATTTCATTAAGGTGGAGCGCGATTTCCTGGCCGCCCGGGAAGTCTCCGACCAGGATTACGCCGAGCTCTCGGCCAAACTCGGATTGCCTGTCGAGGAATTGAGACTCCCCGATGTCAAGATGATCCTCCTCATCAAGCCCGAGCACAGGGCCCAGACCGAGCGCCATTTCAAGGCGTTACGTGCAGCCCTTAAGTACTACGGACTGTGGTTCGGGCCCTATCCCTACGAGACCGTCACCATGGTCGACCCGCCCTTCCGGACGGGAAGCGGGGGGATGGAATACCCGACTCTGTTCACTGCGGGCACAGGGGTCCTTAGGGACACCGAGGTCCTTTCCCCCGAGGGGGTCATCATCCACGAGTTCGGCCACGGCTATTGGTACGGGCTGGTGGCCAACAACGAGTTCGAGGAAGCCTGGCTGGATGAGGGCATCAACACCTACTCCACGGGAAGAGTCCAAGATAAAGTCTACGGCCAGGGGATGTTCTCGGCCTCCTTGTTTGGCTGGCCGCTGACCCGGTTCATCCACTTCCCCAGATCCTTCGATTATGAACTGGACCGCCTGGCGGCCATCATGACCGCCGAGAGCGACCCCGTCACGACACCTTCCTGGCTTTTTTCGAGCCGGATGAGTTACGCCATGAACGTCTATATGCGAGCCGCGACCTGTTTGAACACCCTGGAACGCTACTTGGGAGAAGCGACCATGCTCCGCGTCATGCGGACCTTCCAGATGCGCTTCCGTTACCGCCACCCCCGCACCCAGGACTTCATCGATGTCGTCAACGAGGTCAGCGGGCAGGACCTGACCTGGTTTTTCGAGCAGCTCTTTTTCACCACCCATAATTTTGACTATGGGGTTTCCCGCCTCCGGACGGAAGAGAGAAGGGACCTTTATCCTGGAGTCTTTGAAGTGGACGGGAAGAAACAAGAGGTCACCCAAAAGGATATCGATCGACGAAAAAAGAAGGACCGGGAAAAGAAGGAGGGAACGAAAATCTACGTCACCGAGGTGACGGTGTGCCGCTTCGGGGAGGCCATGCTCGAAGGGGAGGCCAAAGTCAATTTGCGTGTGGCCTTTGAGGACGGGAGCGAAGAGGTGAGATCTTGGGACGGTCGGGACCGCTGGGAGAACTTCCGGTTCGAAAAACCGGCCAAGGCAAAAACAGCCGAGGTCGACCCCGACCTCATCTGGCTCATCGATTCCAACGTTTCCAACAACAGCCTGAAGGCCAAGGCGGGAAGGAGCGGCATCATCCGGCTGGCCTCCCGGATGCTGTTCTGGGTCCAGAACTATCTTCACACCCTTGGCGCTCTGAGCTAGGAGAAAGACCATGGGGATCATCAGGATTTTCGGTCAGGGTTTGACGACGACACTTCGAAAAGGAAGGCTGCTCGCCTTCTTGTGGCCAGTCTATCTCTTGTTCGCGCTCGTGGTCGTGGCGCCGTTCTATTTCCTTCTCCAAAGCCAGTTTTCCCGCTCGTTGCTGGGCGAAAAACTTCTGGCCGGAGTGGACCTTCTCTGGATCGGCGACCTTGTCTATAGATACCAGGATATGCCGCCGCTCGTGATCGGCTGGATCCTGGGGACATCGCTTCTTTTCCTGGTCCTGCTGGCCTTCCTCAACGGGGGAGTCATCGGCCGGATTGCGGCCGGCGAGGAAAAAGTGACCTTCCAGAATTTCTTCGGAGATTGCGGCCGTTATTTCGGCCGCCTCTTCCGCGTGTTCCTGCTTTCCCTCGTCGGCTATTTCCTCATCCTCGGAATCCTCGGCCGGTTCGTCTCTATCCCTTTCCGTGTCTGGTCCAAGGGGGCTTCCACCGAATGGACGACCTTGATTTCGTCTTCTCTGCGTCTCCTCGTCTTCCTGCTCCTCTTCTCAATCGTCAAGATGTTCTTCGACTACGTCAAAGTCGCCCTCATCGTTGGGGACAGCCGCAAGGCTTTCCGGATGACCCGGCGGAATTTCGGATTTCTGGGGAGGAACTTTTTCCAGGCTTGGGCTCTTTTCCTGGGCGTCGGGCTGATCTCCGTCCTGTTCACCATTGTCTATCTGGCCTTGGCCAAGGTCTTCCCCAAGACGGGGATAGGACCCCTGCTCCTTTTTCTCTGGCAACAGGCCTATTTCCTGGGAAGCTTATGGACGGGGATCCTGTTCTTCGCCACCGAATTCCATTTCCTGAAGCGCACCGGCCACCGTCCTGAGGCAACCTTTCTCACTCGGATTGCGTCTCCTGAATAGGAACGCTAAAAGTCCGGAGGTCTAATAATGGCATCCAAGAATCTCCTCATTCTGGTCCTGGTCGCTTTCTTCGCCCTGTTCTTCATGGGCTTCACAACTGACGCCCAAAATCAGGAGGAGTTCCAGAAGGTTCTCCCTTTGAGCTCCCAGGGAACGTTCAGCCTGCAGAACGTCAACGGCGCCGTCAGGGTTGTCACCTGGAAGGAAGCCAAGGTGGAGATCAAGGCCCTAAAAAGGACCAACAAGGCCGTGGAAAACCTCCAGAAGGTGAAAATCGAGGTCGCCGCTGCGGCCGATTCCGTATCGGTCGATACGGTCTACCCGAAGCATGAAAACACGGGAGTCAGCGTGGACTATGACATCAAGGTGCCGGAAGGCGTCAACCTGGACGAGATCAGCAGCGTCAACGGTCAAGTCCGCATCACCGGCCCGTTCGGCCGGGTCTCGGCCGGAACGACCAACGGCGAAATCCACCTGGAGAACGCCTCCGGAGACCTGCGGCTCGAGACCACCAACGGAGACGTGAAGGCCATCAACGTCAGCGGTCCTGTCGCCGCCCACACCACGAACGGCGGCATCACCCTGGAGTTGACAAAGCTCGAGGGCGAGGTCAAAGCGGAAACGACCAACGGCGGCATCACCTTGCGCCTCAGCACGGCAGCGGACATCAACGCCTTCCTGGAAGCTGAGACGGTCAACGGCAGCATCTCGTTCGATTTCCCAGTCACCCTCCAGTCTCTGGATAAATCGCGGCATCATCTCCGCGGGCAGATCGGCAGCGGCGGGCCGCGGATCTCTCTCCAGACGGTCAACGGCTCAGTCCATTTGACCCGCTGAGCCGAATCCTGCTACACTGGGCCTCCTTTAACGACGGCCGGGAGGCCCAAAGTATGAGGATCCAGTTCTTCGGCGCCAGCCAGCAGGTCACCGGCTCCTGCTATCTTGTCGAGGCGGCAGGACTCAGGCTGCTCGTCGACTGCGGCTTGTACCAGGAACGGGCGTATCTCGAGAGGAACTGGGCCCCGTTTCCTGTCGCTCCGGGATCGCTCGACTCCGTCCTCCTTACTCATGTCCATCTCGACCACTCCGGCCTTCTCCCCAGGCTCGTTCGCGGGGGATTCCGGAACAAGATTCTGATGACTTCGGCGACCGCCGACCTGCTCCCCATCGTGCTCCTTGACTCCGCCGAGCTCCAGGAAGAAGATGCCGCCCAGAAGAAAAAGCGCCATAAAAAAGAAGGGCGTCGGTCCCGTCATCCTGAAGTTCCGCTTTATACCAGGGCCGAGGCCGAAAAGGTCAGCGGACTGGTGAAGCGCATCCCCTACGAAAAGTGGATCCCGCTGAAAAAGGGAGTCTCGGTCCGGCTCCGGGAGGCCGGTCATATCCTCGGCTCGGCCATGATCGAGATCTCAGCCCGCGAAGGGCGCCGCTCCTTCCGAACGATCTTCAGCGGCGACCTCGGGCAGCAGAGCAAGCCGCTCATCCGCGATCCCGGGATCTTCGAACAGGGCCAAGCCGTGGTCATGGAATCGACCTATGGCGACCGCACCCACGAAAAGCCCGGCGACACTGAGACGATGCTCGTCCGGATCATCAAAGAGACCGCCGGGGCCGGGGGGAACATCATCATCCCCGTCTTTGCCGTGGAGCGGGCCCAGGAGATGATGTTCCACTTCAGCCGGCTCATCCATCAGCGACGCATCCCGCGCCTTCCGGTCTATCTGGACAGTCCGATGGCCACCGACATCACCGATGTTTTCCTGCGCCACCCGGAATGCCTGGACGAGGAGACGCGCGGCCTCTTCCTGTCCGGGAAGTCTCCCTTTCAGTTCCCCGGCCTGCGCTACGTCCGCAACCAGAAAGAGTCCAAGGCGATCAACAGCCTGACCCGTCCTGCTGTGATCATGGCCGGGTCGGGCATGTGCACCGGAGGCCGGATCAAGCATCATCTTGTTCACAATATCTCCCGCCCGGAATCCACCATCCTGTTCGTCGGCTATCAGGCCGCCGGGACTCTCGGCCGTCAGATCATCTCCCGGCCGCCCGAAGTCCGAATCTTCGGTCAGCTCCATCCCCTGAAGGCCAGGGTCGAGCAAATCCACGCCTTTTCCGGCCATGCGGACCGGAGCGGCCTCCTGAATTGGGCCGGCCATTTCCAGCCGCCGCTCCCGGTCCTTTTTCTGACACACGGTGAGAAAGAGGTGGTCCTCTCCTTGGCGAAGTCGCTTCATGAAGAGAGGGGATTTGACGTCGTTGTTCCCGGTTATCAGGACGTTTACGAGCTGAAACTTTCCGGGGATTCTTGACATCGATAAGCTTTTCGTTCTATTTTTTTTTGGACCTCTTGCCGTGCGCCTCGGGTCCGGACGAGTGGCCGAGGCGGAAGGATCAGGAATGGGCTCTGACGATAAGATGAAAAGGACAAGCGAACAAGGCAGGCCATCCATCCTGGCAAGGGCCACGGGTGTCGCCCTCTTCCTGGTGGCCGCCGCCGTCGTCGGCTCTCTCCCCGGACTTCTTCCCAGCTGCCGCAAGGGCTCGTCGCCCTCCACCCACACCACAAAAAGGGACAAGATCCTCATCTCCACGATAAAGCGGGGCCATTTCAAGGAGACCATCACCATCACAGGCAAGATCCTGCCGGTGAACATCGTCTACCTGGATGCCGTGGAGGGAGGCCGGGTGGACAAGGTCTTTGTGGAGGCCGGCTCAATGGTCAAAGAGGGGGACCCTATCCTGCAACTGACCAACCCCAACCTCCTGATGGACATGATGTTCCGGGAGTCCGAGCTTTTCCAGCAGAGCAACAACCTGCGGAACACGCGGCTATCGATGGAGCAATTCAAGCTCCAGCTCAACCAGCAACTGTCCGATATCGAGAATAAGCTGCAGCAGCAGCGCCGGACCTACGAGCGCTACAAGGAGCTCGAGAAAGACAGCCTCATCTCCCGGCATGAGTATGAGTTGGCCAAGGATCAGTACGACTACCTGGTCAAACAGAAAGAGCTGACCGTCGAAAGCCAGAAAAGCGAGCTCAAGTTCCGGCAGGCCCAGATCGAGGCCCTCGAAGAGTCCCTGAGTCGCATGCAAGCGAACCTGGACATCGTAAAACAGAGGCAGGAGAACCTCAGCGTCGCCGCGCCTGTCTCCGGACAGCTGACCTCGCTAACCGCTTCTGTCGGCGAGTCCATTTCGCCCGGCGCCCGGCTGGGCCAGATCGACCAATGGGACGGATTCAAGATTAGGACGAGCATCGACGAGCGCTTCGTCGCCGAGGTCAAGCCGAAGGACGTCGGAGAGTTCGACTTCTCCGGCCAGCTCTACAAAGTGGACGTCAAGAAGATCTACCCGGAAGTCCGCGACGGGAAGTTTGAGGTGGACCTCGAGTTCCTGGGCGAACACCCGCCCGGGCTCAAGCGCGGCCAGACGCTTCATATCCGTCTTGACCTCGTCGATGCCGCCGAGGAACTCCTTTTGGCCAAGGGAGAATTCGTCCGGTCATCCGGCGCCAAGTGGGTCTATGTCCTCGATGGAACCGGGAAGGAAGCGGCCAAGAGGAAGATCCGGACAGGGAGGCAGACCTCTCAGGTTATCGAGGTGCTCGAAGGATTGAGCGAGGGGGAAAGGGTCATCGTCTCTTCCTATGAGAGCTTCGAGGATTGCGACCGCCTTATCCTTAAGTAAGCCTCAGCCTGCCGCTGCCGCGCCCGCCGACGACTCTTCGACCGTGGCACCATAAATGAAAGCCGACACCCAAGGAGGTGTTCGATGATCAAGACTTCCAGCCGCCTTATCTTGGCCAGCTTGTGCATCGGGCTGACGCCTCTCGCCGCCCAGGAATCGAGCCGGTCCCTATCCCTCCAGGACTGCATCCTCATCGCCCTGAAAAACAACCTCGGGATCCAGTCGGCCGTTATGGATCCTTTACTGGCCGATTCCTATGTGGCCTGGGCCAAGGAGAAATTCCTTCCCCGCCTGTCTTTCGGCTTCAGCCGCCAGGACAACAGCTCCGCCTCCTTTTCCTTCATCGACGCGGCTGAAAAAGTCACCAGCCAGTACAACGACCTGTCCGCTTCCGTCGCCCAGGCGATCCCGAGCGGAGGGACGGTCTCAGTTTCTCTCAGCGGTTACAAGGCCGCCTCCAACCGCAGCTTCCAGACCATCAACCCCCGTTACGGGAGCACTCTCACCTTCAGCTTCAGCCAGCCTTTCCTCCGGAACTTCGGCCCAAAGATGAGCCGCCGCGACATCATGATCTCCCAGAACAACAAGGATATTTCGGAGAGCCAGCTCCAATCCGTCCTGCTGAACACGGTCTTCAATGTGGAGCAAGCATACTGGAATCTCATCTATGCCATCGAAAACCTCAAGGTCAAGCAGCAATCCCTCGACCTGGCCAAAGACCTGCTGTCCAAGAACAAGAGGGAGGTCGAGGTCGGCATGGTGGCGCCGATCGAAGTGCTCAGCGCCGAGGCGGAAGTGGCGACGCGCGAGGCCGACATCCTTCAGGCCGAAATCGCGGTCACGAACGGCGAGGACCTCCTCAAGACGATCATCAACATCGGGGCCGAGGACGGGAGCGGCCTCCTCCGGATCGTGCCTTCGGACGAACCGACCGAGGAGGCCAGGGCCGTCAGCCTGGACGACGCTCTCAAGACCGCCCTCACCATGCGGCCGGACCTTCAAGCCGCCCGGGTGGGACTGAAGAACGAAGAACTCGATGTGGCCTACGCCAAGAACCAGGTCCTTCCCGACCTGAACCTCTACACGTCCTATTGGAGCCCCGGCATCTCGGGAACGCAGCTTCTCTATTTGGACGATAATCCCTTGACCGGAGTCGTGGTCGGCAAAATCCCCGGGGGGGCCGGAGCCGCTTTGGGCGATGCCCTGGGCCTCAGATACGAGAACTGGTCCATCGGGATTCAGCTCAACATCCCGGTGTCTACCATCTCTTCCCGCGCACAGTATGAAGTCTCCAAAATCGGCTATGATCAATCTCTGGTCGACTTGAAGAACCTTGAGCAGCAGATCTTCCTGGAGATCAGGACTGCGGTTCGGGCCGTAGAGATCAACTTTAAGCGGGTGCTGGCATACCGGGCTGCCCGTGAGCTTGCCGAGAAAAAGCTGGAGGCCGAGGAGAAGAAACTCAAGGTCGGTCTGACGACCAACTATGTCGTCCTCCAGTACCAAAGGGACCTGGCCGACGCCAAAACCGCTGAACTCCGGGCCCTGATCGAATACAACTTGACGCTGGCTTATCTGGACAAGTCGCTGGGCATGGGGCTTAAGAATAAGAACATTGAATTCCAGGGCCAGCGCGGGGCCGATGATTAAAGGAGGAGAGATGAACGACCGGAAGACCCGCAAAATGGGATGGCTGACCTGCCTGGTATTGGGCATCCTTCTCCTCTCTTCACTGGGGAGCGGCCAAAGCGCCGACAAGGTCGGCAGCCTTTTCGAGAAGATATCGTGGCGGAGCATTGGCCCGGCGCTGATGGGCGGCCGCACCGTGGACATAGACGCGGTCGAGAACAAGCCCTGGATCATTTATGCAGCCATCGGGCCCAGTGGGATCTGGAAGTCGGTGAACGCCGGCGTGACCTGGAGCCCAGTCTTTTTTAAAGAGGCCACGGTATCCGTCGGCGATGTCACCATCGCTCAGTCCCACCCGGACAGTGTCTGGGCGGGGACCGGAGAGTCCACCTGCAGGAATAGCGTCACCATCGGCGACGGCGTCTACAAGACCACGGACGGCGGCGAGACCTGGAAAAACATGGGGCTGAAGGAGACCCGCCACATCAGCCGGATCATCATCAACCCAGGCGATCCGAACATCGTCTATGTGGCCGCCATGGGCCACCTATGGGGGCCCAACTCCGACCGGGGCGTCTTCAAAACGACCGACGGAGGAAAGACCTGGAAAAAGGTCCTCTATGTCAATGAGAATACCGGCTGCGCCGACCTGGCCATGGACCCGGCGGATAGTCTAACCCTCTACGCTGCCGCCTATGAGCACCGCCGGCTGCCCTATGATTTTTCAAGCGGCGGCCCGGGGAGCGGCCTGTATAAGACCATCGACGGCGGGGAGACCTGGACGAGGCTGGCCAAGGACCTGCCGGAAGGTATCATGGGACGGATCGGGATCGCCGTGGCCCGCAGCCTGCCCGGAGTGGTTTATGCCCTGATCGAGCACAGGGAGGGAGGCATCTGGAGGTCCGATGACAGGGGGGAGAGCTGGAAGCGGATGGGCGATACCGAGACATGGAGGAGGGTCAGCACACGGCCGTTCTACTACAGCCACATCCGCGTCGATCCGACGAACGATAAGGTTGTCTATGTCCAGTCGACCGGTTTTCATGTCTCCACCGACGGCGGCCAGAAATTCAAGGCCATCGGCGCGGGCATCCACCCGGACCACCATGCCCTCTGGATCGATCCCTCCAACCCGCTTCACCTCATCACCGGGAACGACGGCGGGATCGACATCTCCCATGACGGCGGGAAGACCTGGCTGCCCATCCAGAACATGGACCTGGCCGAGGTCTATCAGGTCGGCACCGACATGCGCCAGCCCTATTACGTGTATTGCGGCCTCCAGGATAACGGAGCCTGGGGAGGGCCGAGCGCCGCTCTTGACGTCATCGGGATCGCCAACGACGATTGGATCCCCATCGGCGGTGGAGACGGCTTTTTCACCCGGGCTGACCCCAATGATCCGAACACCGTTTACGGCAACTCGCAGATGAACGGCCTTTACCGCTATGATTGGCGGATTTTCAAGAGCAAAGCGATCAGGCCGACAGCGGCCCTGTCCGATCCGCCGTTCCGCTTCAACTGGAATTCGCCCCTCCTTGTTTCTTCTCATGATTCGAACACCATCTACACAGGCGGGCAATACCTCTTCAAATCACCCGACAAGGGAGTGACCTGGGAGATCGTCAGCCCGGACCTGACAACCAACGATCCGGACAAGCAAAAGGATTCCGGGGGACCGATCACGCTGGACAACAGCGGCGCCGAGATGCACTGCACCATTACGACGATCGCCCAGTCACCCCTGGAGAAGGGGACGATCTGGTGCGGGACAGATGACGGCCTCCTTCAGCTCACCCAGGATGGGGGGAAAACCTGGACCAACGTCAGCGGCAACATCAACGGGTTACCCCGACATACGTGGTGCTCGAGGATCGAGGCGTCCCATTTTGACGCCGGGACGGCCTATGCATCCTTTGACGGCCACCGGACCGACGATTATGCCACCTATGTCTATAAGACGACGGACTCAGGCCGGACTTGGAAAACCATCAAAGGCAACCTTCCTTTCGGCTGGGTCCACGTCATCCGCGAAGACGTGAAAAACAGAAGCCTTCTTTTTGTCGGGACCGAATTCGGCATCTTTGGCTCCCTGGACGGCGGCTTCTCCTGGTTCTCTTTGAAGAATGACCTGCCGACGGTGGCCGTCCACGATATCGCCATCCATCCCCGGGACAACGACCTCATCATCGGGACGCACGGCCGCGGCGTCTGGATCCTGGAAGACATCTCCTACCTCCAGGAGATGACGCCCGAGGTCCTGGCCTCGCCGGTCCATCTGTTCAATGTCCGGCCGGCGACCGCCTATTATCTATCGGCCAGACATGAATCCTTCACCAAGCCCGCGTTTGCCGCCAAGAACCCGCTTTATGGCTTGTCGATCACCTCGTATCTGCAGGCGAAGCCCAAGGAAAAGCCGAAGGTCTCGATCCTGAACAGCGAGGGAGAAACCGTCTTCGAGCTCAACATGAATATAAAGGAAGGGATCCAACGAGAGAATTGGAACCTCCAGACCGTGCCCAAGACCAAAGACGGGATGAAGATCACCCCCTCGGCCCTCGGGTTCGTCGCCCTGCCGCTTGTCGCTCCCGGAGAATTCACGGTGGAGCTCAATGTTGACGGTCAGACGTTCCGCGCAGCGACTTCCGTCCGGGCTGACCCTCGCTTCCCGATGACCGGAGCGGACCTCAAGGCCCAACACGAAGCGCTCGCCGAAATCCTGGCCCTGTCGAAGAAGATGGGGCTGGCGGTCACGGCGGCGACCAACATCCGGCGCCAGCTCGATACGCTCGTTCAGGACCTCAAAAAGGCAGGTCAGTCCGAGGCGGGTTTGGACAGCTCCATACAGGACTTTTCCAGCAAGTTCCGATCCGTCGAGGAGAAAGTCGTTCCCAAGGAATTCGGCTCCACCCTGATGAGCCGGGAGCTGGCCCTGCGCGGGGGAGCTCTCAACCAACAAATCCTCATGCTGGGGATGTCGATCAGCGGCTTCCCTGCCGCGCCAACCCAAACCGAGCTCCTCCAGCTTGCCGAAGTCGTCCATCTGGTCGACGACCTGGCCGGCCAGCTGAACCAGGTCATCGGCGAGGACGTACCTGCTCTCAACAGGGTGCTCGAGCAGAATAGATTGAAGCCCCTGAAAGCACCGGAAATGGTGAAACTGTAGGGCCAGGGAAGCCCTGCCTCGTCAGCGCCCGGCCGCTGGCCGGCCTTTTAGGGCCAGCTGGCGAATTCCAGGGCCCGAATGTAGAAATCCTGGAACTGCCGT
>DAIPLF010000241.1:0-1687 GCA_036769375.1 Candidatus Aminicenantota bacterium
GCTGAGCATCGGCAGCCTGTGGGAGACGGTGGGGAAGCCCTCGACCGGCTTCTCTCCGACCCTCTGGGTGGGTGATTCCGGAGTGATGAGGTCGGGGAAGCGCTGCTCAAGGCCCTGGAGTTCCTTGACCAGCTGGTCGAACTCGAAATCGGAGATCTGGGGATCGTTATCGACGTAGTATTTTTTTTCGTGGGTGGCGATCTCTTGTCGAAGTTTGGAGATGCGCCTGACAGCCTGGGCCCGGGAAGGAGACTGGGGCACTCTTTCATCCCCCGTGCGAATGTTTTATTTCAGGAGTTACTTGATCCCGAGTCTCACCTTGGTGTCTTCGAGAAGCTTGTTGAACTTGGCGATGGACATGTTCTGCTCCGCCTGGAGCTTCTCGAGCGCCTTTTTCTCAGCCTCGATATTGGCCAGAAAGGTCTTCATCTCGGCTTTCTCGCTGTCGCTGAGGTCTTCTTCGTCCTTGTCGCCGAACTTGGTGTTATAGGCGTTGGTCAGCTCTTCGATCTTCTTTCCTTTGGCTTGGATCGCAGTCACGGTCTCGTTGTACTTCAGCTCCTTGTTGTTGAGGAAGAAGAGCGTCTCGGCCAGCTTCATGGCTTCCTGGGATTTGGCGGCATAGGTGAAGCTGGCTTCGAGAAGATAACGGATGGCCTCGGTCGTCGCGGCCGGGTTGGTCTTGGCCTCTTTGGCCAGGATGATGCCGATGTTGTAGGCGACCTCTCCGCTTTTCTGCCGGCCGTAGATCTCCTTGAACAAGGCCAGGGCTTCAGCGTCTTTGTTGTTGCGGTAAAGTGACTGGGCGTAGACGGCGGCAATGTCATTGTCCTTGGTGACATTGTAGGCGGCCTGGAAGGCCTTTTCGGCGTCGGCATAGGCTTTGGCGTCGTAGAGGGTCTTCCCCAGCTTCTTGATGCTGGCCATGATCTGGGGGTTTTTAAGAATGCTGTAGGAATTGGCGTAGGAATCGACGGCGCCCTTGTAGTCCTTGGCCTTCTCCTGGGCCTGACCCATGGCGAAGTAGCCGGCTCCGATCATCTTGTTCCACTGACTGGCGCTGGTCGTAGACCCCTCCGTCTCTTTTGCCTTGGCCGCTTTAGCGACTTCGGTCACTTGGAGAGCATAGCTCTTGGACTTCTCCAAATTCTGGCCGGACTGGCTGTAGAGAGCGGATACCTGGATCAGGACTTGGCACTTGGTCAGGTCATCAAACCCGCCCAGGGCAATGGCCTTCTCGCCGTAGCTGATAGCTTCAGCGGGGGTCTTCCCGGGGTAATTGAGAAGGGACAAGTTGGCGTTGGCAAAGTTTTCGTACTGACTCCCCTTGCCGGCGCAGTTTGCCAGGAAAGTCTTCAGGAGTTGGGCCTGTTGGCCGGGATTCTTCTCGGTCATCGCCTTGATGTAGGCATCATCGCACTCATTTTGAGCGAGAAGAGGGGCGAAAAGGAGCGCGACTATGGCGACGGAAAACAGGAATTTTGTCCTCATTGCTAACCTCACAGAAAAATTTTTAGCATGATAGCAGACCGAAATAAGCGCTGTCAATATGACATCACTACAAATATAGCAAAAACCATGCCAATTCGCCAATGCCAATCGGGGACGTTCCCCAAGGTACCACCCTGCATTGGGGCCCAGATCAGGCGATTCAGGGTGGTACCTTGGGGAACGTCCCCTTTTTTGA
>DAIPLF010000241.1:1787-4228 GCA_036769375.1 Candidatus Aminicenantota bacterium
AATGAAGCGGTCCCGAGTCCCCATCCCTGCCCTCTTCAAAGGGGCCGTGGAGCGTCCTCTTGGTCGTCGGGTCAGCCTGCGCCGTCACTCCAGCTTCCGTGTCGGCGGTCCGGCCGACTATTTTTTCGCGGCCCGGTCCCTGAAGGAGCTCAGGGCCTGCCTGGGGTTCGTCCGTGAGCAGTCTCTGCCTTTTTACCTCATCGGCTCCGGCACCAATATGCTCTTCGATGACGCCGGCTTCCGCGGTCTTATCCTGAAGAACGAGGTCCGAGGCATCAGCCGTCTCCGAGGAGACGGCCGAGTCACAGCCCTCGCCGGAACCCCTCTCTCCGACCTCGTATCTTTCGCTCTGGAGGAAGGCCTGGAGGGAATGGAGTTCGCCGTCGGCATCCCGGGAACGGTCGGCGGGGCGGTGTTCGGCAATGCGGGAGCCTGGGGCCTATCGATCGGGCAGCTGCTCGAAGAAGCCCTGATCCTGGACGAGGAAGCAAAGGAGATCAGGGCCGGGAAAGACCGTTTCGAATTCGGGTACCGGGATTCCAGCCTCAAGCGAAGGCACTTGCCGTTGCTTGAGGCCTCATTCCGGCTCCGGGAGGGCGACAAAGGCCGTATCCGGGCCAAGATGGACGAGAACCTGGACAAGAGGAGGTCTCCCTGTCCTTCGCCAAAGATGGCCTACGCCGGAAGCTTCTTCAAGAACCCTGTCCTGCCCGACGGGACGAGGATAGCGGCGGGACGGTTGCTGGAGAAAGTGGGCGCTAAAGAGCTCAGAAAGGGCGGCGCAGGGGTTTATGCGGGCCACGCCAACTTCATACTCAACTGCGGCGGAGCCACCGCCAAGGACATCCGGGCCCTCGCCCGCATCATGAAAGCCCGAGTGAAAAAGGAATTCGGGATCGAGCTTCGAGAGGAGGTTATGTACCTCCCAGCCGGCTTTTCAATGCCTTGACCTTTTTTGCAGGAAGTCCCGACTTCCTGGCCATCTCGACTCCCATAAGGCTAAGTCTCTTATAGATCTCCCTGTATTGGGGCAGCCGCTTAAGGGCCTCGAGGTGGGCGCCTACCGTGGCGGCATCCCCTCTGACCAGAGGCCCGGTCAGAGATCTGACCGTGTCAAGTTTCTTGACATTGAGTAAAGTTCCTTGGAGAAGGGGTAAAAGCACCCGCTCTGCCTGGTCCCTCGAGATTCCGGCCTGACTCAGGAGGCCGGCTGCCGCGTCCGCCAGGATGACGAAGAAGTTGCTGGCGAAGCTAAGGGCAGCATGGTAGAGCGGCTTGGCCTCTCCTGGAATAACCACGGCCCGGCCGCCGAGCTGACGGACCAGGCCTCTTGCCAGGGTCAGAGCCCCCCTGTCTCCTTCCATCCCGAACGAAATCCCGCGGAAATGGGAGGGCGGGGTTTTTTTGTGCGGGAAGGCCTGCGCGGGATGAAGGGAGGCCACGAGCGCGCCTCTTTGTCTGAGCGGGTCGAGCACGTCCGAAGGCAGCAGGCCGCTCGTATGGAAAACGGTTTTGCCCGCCCAATCCACCCGGCTTCCGGCCAGCCTGGCGGCGACGCCGGCCATGTCCTCATCGGGAAGGCAGAGAAAGATCACCGTCCCGAGCCGGGCCGCAGCCGCGTTGTCCGTCATGGCCCGCCCCTGGCCGATGATCGCCCGGCTTTCTTCAGCGGACTTCTTCCGGAGGCAGGTCAAGGCCCGGATGGCGTGCCGTTTACGGGCCAAAGCCCGGCCGAGGGAGGTGCCCAGACGTCCCGCACCGATGATAACGATTTCCGCCATGCCCTTAGAGGGTGTACGTTTCCCCGGGCTTGAGGACGATGACCTCGGCCAGCGAGCCGACCCGCCGCTTGAACTCCTGCGGGTCCGCCTGAACGATCGGGAAGGTGCCGAAGTGAACGGGTATGACCCGCTTGGTCCGGACGAATTCAACGGCCTTGACCGCCGAAGGGATGCCCATGGTGTAGCGGTCGCCGATCGGAATAAAGCTCAGGTCGGGATGGAAGAATTCGCCGATGAGCTTCATATCGTAAGTCAGACCCGAGTCGCCGGCATGGTAGAGCTGTTTCCCGTCGAGCTCCACAATAACCCCCGTGGCATTGCCCCTCTCTGCAGAATGATGGGCGACAACCATGTGGACCTTCAGGCCCTTGACCTCGACCGTCCCCCCGATGTTCATGCCCTCAGCCGCGATGCCGTGAGACTGAGCTTCGACGGCGATCTCGTGGATGGCGACGAGGACGGCGCCCGTTTTTTTGGCCAGGGCGAAGGCATCGCCCAGATGGTCCCCATGGTGGTGGGTGACAATGATGACATCCGCTTCCCGAATCTCGTCGGGACAGGTCGGACAGGCCGGGTTTCCGGTCATGAAGGGATCGATGAAGACTGTCTTCGAACCTTTGATCTTGATCGCGGAGTGGCCGAGCCAGGTGATCTCCATGC
>DAIPLF010000242.1:0-4223 GCA_036769375.1 Candidatus Aminicenantota bacterium
CCTCAAACGGACGGGGAGCGATAAAGACGACTTCCTGAAATCCGCCAGGGCTTTATAGAATTGTCTCTTTTTGAGGATTAAGCCCATGAAGCTCGCCAAAGTGGCCATCGAACGACCCGTCGCCACCTTTGTGTTCTATATCGCCATCCTCCTCCTCGGGTTCATCTCGCTCCGACAGCTCAGCGTCGATCTCCTGCCCGAGATCAGCTATCCGCGCCTCTCGGTCGTAACCGAGTACCGCGGGGTCGCACCCGAGGAAATCGAAACGCTCATCACCGAACCCTTGGAGGCGGCCGTGAGCCGCACTCCCGGGTTGCGGCGGGTCGAGTCCGTCTCTAAAGAAGGAGTCTCCTACCTGACCCTGGAGTTCAGCTGGGGGACGAATATGGACTTCGCCATGCTCCACGCCCGGGAGAAGCTCGACAGCGTGCGCTTCCAGCTTCCCGAGGAGGCCGAGAGCCCGACGATCATCGCCCTCGACCCCAAAACCCGGCCGATCATGGTCATCGCCGTCTCCGGCGAAGGGACGCTCCTCGAGCTCAAGGAGTTCTGCGAGGAGCTGATCAAGCCCCGTCTGGAACAGATCGAGGGGATCGGGTCGGCCGAGGTGGCCGGCGGGGTGGAGCGCGAGATCCACGTCGAGATCGATCCCCGGCGCCTCGCTCTCTTTGGACTTTCGATCGACGATGTCGCCCAGCGGATCGATGCCTTCAACCGGAACCTTCAGGGAGGGAACATCCGGAAGGGGAAGTTCAAATATGCCCTCAGGGTGGTCGGCGAGTTCGAGCTGGTGGATGAGATCGGTGAGATCAGCCTGAAATCGACCCGGGATAGGGGAGTGATCCGGCTGAGTGATATCGCCAGCATCCAGGATTCGATCAAGGAAAGACAGGGCTCGACGCGTCTCGACGGTGAGGAGAGCATCGGGATCCTCGTCCGCAAAGAGTCTGGCGCCAATACGGTCCAGGTCACCCGGAAGGCGAACGATCTCCTCGACCAGATCCGGAAGGACTACCCGAAGGTCAGCCTTTCGGTCGTCTCCGAGCAGGCCCGCTATATAGTGGAAGCCATCGCCTCGGTCAAAGACGAGATCATCCAAGGAGGCTTGCTGGCCTTTCTGGTCCTTCTCATTTTCCTCCAGGAATTCCGGACATCGCTGATCATCTTTGCCGTAATCGCTATCTCGGTCGTCGCCACCTTCAACCTTCTCTTCTTCCGCAACATCACCCTCAACATCATGTCGCTCGGCGGGCTGGCCCTCGGCGTCGGCATGCTCGACGACTGCGCCATCGTCGTCTCGGAAAATATCTTCCGTCACAGGAGCCTGGGGAAAAGCCTCGCCGAGGCCGCTTATATCGGCACCAAGGAAGTGGGGATGGCCGTGAGTGCCACCATCTTTACGACCGTCGTCGTCTTTCTTCCGGTGATCTACGTCCATGGCGTAGCCGGGCAGCTCTTTCGCGACCAGGCTTTGACCGTGACCTTCTCCTTGCTGGCCTCTCTTGTCGTCTCGCTCACGCTCATTCCGATGCTCGCCTCACGGACCTTTGAATTCCAGACCCTGGCCACAGGATCTCCGATAAAGGAGCAGGACAAGAAGGGCGAAAGCGAAGGCAAGCGCCCGGCACGCGGGCGCGTCTTTCTCTATCCCTTCATCGGGCTTCGCTGGCTGATCTATTTTGTTCCGCGGATGATCATGAAGGCCCTCAGCCTCCTGCTCAGCCTCCTGGTTCAACTTCTCCAATTCATCCTCCATTACCTGGCTCTTCCCTTCCGTCCGGTCCTTAAGGCTGTCTTCAAGGGTTTCAACAAGGTCTATGACCGGTTCACGAACGGCTACCACCGCTTCCTTATCTGGAGTCTCGCCCACAAGGGCAGGGTTCTCTGGGTTTCTTCCCTTTTCTTTCTTCTAACCTTCCTCTTGGGCGCCTTCCTGCCCAGGGAGCTCATGCCGAGATTCCGCGTCTCCTCTTTTGAGGTCAGCCTGAAGGCCCCGGTGGACTATTCCTTCGAGCAGACGTCGGAAGTCGTCGGCTCGCTCGAGCGCTGGCTGAAAAGCCAGGACACCGTCAAGAGGTTTTTTTCCGAAGTCGGGATCATCTCCGGCATGGAGGGACTCAACCCCGAGGTCTCGATCAACTCGGCCAAGGTCCGGGTCGATGTCGGGCGGCCCGGCGATCTCGAGCCGACGATAGAGAAGATGCGCGCCTGGCTCCGGAGCTACCCCGACCTCAGCATTTCCATCGTGCGCGAGCAGACGACGATAGCCCAGTTCCTGGCCTTCACTTCGTCCGCGCTGGGAGTCAAGATCAAGGGGGATGACCTCGACACCCTCAAGAGGTTGGCCGCGGACCTCATGTCACAGCTTCAGGGGGTCGAAGGCGTCACCGACATCACCTCGTCTCTCGCTGAAGGAAAGCCCGAATTCCTCATCAAGATCCGCAAAGACAGTCTGGAGAAGTACGCTCTCTCGCCCGATGTCATCAGCACGTATCTGGTCGAAGCCGTGCAGGGCAAAGTGGCGACGCAGTTCCGTGAGCTGGAAAAGAAATACGACATCCTGGTCCGGCTGGAAGAGGGGACAAGGCAGAACATCGAAACCCTCCTCGATCAGGAGATCGTCGATCAAGGACGGACCCTGCCGCTCCGCGAACTCGTCGATTATGAAATCGCGGTCGGCCCGAAGGAAATCCATAGAGAAAACCAGCAGCGGGAGGTCCTCATATCGGCCAACCTTCGAGGCCTGAAGATGAGCCGGATCCTGCCTGTTGTCAGACAAAAGATGGCCGCACTCAATCTGCCGCCGAACTACCGCGTCGAATTCGGCGGTGAACAGGAGGAGATGAGGCGCTCATTCCGCAGCCTGATCTGGGCTTTCCTTCTCTCGGCCCTACTTGTCTATATGGTCATGGCGGCCCAGTTCGAATCCCTGCTCCACCCCTTCCTCATCATGTTCACCATCCCCATGGGGCTGGCCGGCGTTTTCCTGGCCCTCTTCCTGACCGGACAGTCGCTCAATGTGATCTCCGCCATCGGGATCGTCGTCCTGGTGGGCATCGTTACAGACAACGCTATTGTCAAAATCGATTTCACGAATCAGCTTCGCCGCGGCGGCATGCCCCTTCACGAAGCCGTTATCGAGGGAAGCCTCGTGCGCCAGAGGCCCATTCTGATGAGCTCGATCACGACCATCTTCGGCCTCATCCCGCTCGCCCTTGGGCTCGGGGAGGGGGCGGAGCTGCAGCGGCCGCTGGGCATTGCGGTCATCGGCGGACTCCTTTTCTCGACCTTCCTGACGCTGATCCTGATTCCAGTCATCTATGAGCTCGTGGAGGAGAGGCGGAAGAAGAAGCTCCCGTGAAAGCCTTAGTCGAGCGCCCCATCGCCACGGTCATGGTCTTCCTCTCCGTGGCTATTCTGGGCGTCTATTCATTCCTTAACATCCCGCTCGAGTTGGCCCCCAAGGAGGATTTCCCTCAAATCACCATCCAGACCGATTGGAGCGACGTGCCGCCGGAGATCATCCAGACCCAGGTCACCTCGCCGATCGAGGAGGTCGCCTCGACCGTCAAGGGCATCAAGAAGATCCAGTCCTCGTCATCGATCGGGCTGTCCTCCATCGTCTGCGAGTTCCAGCCGGGCACCAACATGGAGTTCGCCCGGCTCGAGCTCGTGGAGCGGATCGCCCGCATCCGGGGTGAGCTGCCCTACGCCGCCAACCGGCCCCAGATTATCCCCTATGTGCCCGAGGACTTCCGGACGGCCGATTTTCTCCATTACACCATCTCCGGAAATTACTCGCTCCAGGAACTGCGGGAAATGCTCAAAGAGAGGCTCGAATACGGCCTTGGGGCAGTGAAAGGCGTGGCCGGGATAGAGGTTCTGGGCGGCTCCGACCCCGAAGTCCGGATCACTCTGGACCGGGAAAAGACGCAGACCCTGAATATCCATCCCTACCAGGTCCTTACGGCCTTGACCCGCTGGAACCAGACCTATCCCGCAGGAAAGATCCAGAAGGGGAACCAGGAATTCCTGTTCAAGATCGCCAGCTCTCTCCGCAGCCTGGCCGAGATCGACGGCTTGATCGTCGCCCAGCAGGGGAGTGTGGCCATCAAGCTGCGGGACATCGCCAAGATCGAGCGGACCTTCGGTGAGATCCGGTATATCAACCGGATCAACGGCCAGCCGACGATCCGCTTGATCGTCCACAAAGAGAAAGGCAC
>DAIPLF010000243.1:0-4219 GCA_036769375.1 Candidatus Aminicenantota bacterium
GCCATCAGCGTCGCCGTGGCCGTCATCAAGATCGGCCGCAGCCTTATCGGTCCCGCCCGCTTCATCGACTCCCGCGCGTCAAATCCCTTGTCCCTGAACGCGTTGGCATAATCCACCAGGATAATCGAGTTCTTCTTGACGATCCCCATCAGGAGAAGCAGCCCGATCATGCTGAAGATGTTGAGGCTCTGCCTGGCCAGCATCAGCGCAAACGCCGCCCCCGCTATCGAAAGCGGCAGGATCGTGATGATCGTGAACGGGTCCTTGTACGAGTTGAACTGCGACGCCAGGATCATGTAGGCGATCGCTATCCCCATGAACAACGCGAAGATCAAGCTGCTCATCGATTCCCTGAAGGCTACGCTCGCTCCGCCCAGCACGATCCTGTTCCCGACCGGAAGCCCTCGCCCTAAGCTCTCCACGTACTTCAGGGCCTCATTCTGGCTATGCCCCGGACCCACGTTCGCGTATATCGATATCGCCCGCTCCCTGTCTCTTCTCGTTATCGCCTGCAGCGCCGGCCGCTCCGCATAGTTCACGAGCGACGACAGCGGCACCAAATCTCCCGACCTCGTCTGGACCTTCAATCGGGCGATGTCCTCGGGCCGCGACCGCTGACCCGCCAGAAGCTTCAGCCGGACATCGATGCGCCTTCCCCCGGTGCTATACTTGCCGACTCTTATCCCGCCGACCAGCGCATTGAGGGTCGTAGCGACATCATCTATCGAAACCCCGACATCCGAGGCCACCGCCCGGTCGGGTTCTATCTGGAGCTCGGGCATCCCGAGCTGATAATCCGTGTCCACATCGACGACCATGCCGCTCTGCGCCATCTTGGCCATCACGTCCTGGCTTGTCGCAACCAGCTGATCCCAGTCGCTCCCCCGCACGCTGAACTCCACCGGAAATCCTCTCTGCGCCGTGAACCCCTGCTGCGACATATCCTGGATGACCGCCCTGACGCCGGGAATCGAGTTCAGCTGCCTCCTCAGAACATCCTGCATCTGTTGCTGAGACAACTTGCGTTCTCTCGGCGGAACCAGCGTAGCGAAAAGATTTCCCTGGTTGACGCCGCCCCCGCCCATGCCCCCGACGAACCCGAAAAGCTGAGTGATCTCGGGATGGGCCCGGACGGTGCCTTCGATCTTGTTCATGAGCTGCTCTGTCTCGTTGATGTCCGAACCCACCGCTGTCTGGAACCGGACTGAGATCCGGCTCAGGTCCTGGCTGGGGACGAACTCGCCGGGCAAGCTCTTCATGACCAGCAGGGCCACCGCGAACAGCGCCACCGCTCCAGCCAATATCAACCCTGGCTTCCGGAGCGACCGCCCCAGCACTTTCCCATATTTTTTCTCCAGCCACCTGAAACCATGGTCGACGAGAAGTCCAACGCGGTTCCGCCCTTCCCGCGATGTCTTCAGGAACTGCGAGCACCGCGCCGGGGCCAGCGTAACCGCCTCCACGTAGGAAAGCAGCACGCACAAACACAGCGTGATCCCGAACTGGAGGAAATACCGGCCGATGATCCCCTTCATAAAGATGACCGGGATGAAAATCGCCACCACCGCCAGGGTTGCCGCCAGGGCCGCGAAGGCGATCTCGTGCGTCCCCTCCAAGGCCGCCTTGACCAGTCCCTTGCCGCCCTCCCTGTGACGGAATATGTTCTCCATGACCATGATGGCGTCGTCCACGACGATCCCCACGGCGAGCGCCATCCCCAGCAGGGTAAACGTATTAAAGGTGAATCCCAGGAAATAGATGATGGCCATCGTCCCCATAAGGGACATCGGTATGGCCAATATGACATTGAGCGTGCTGCTCAGCGACCCCAAGAACATCCAGCACACGAGCGCAGTCAGCAGCACCGACAGGATGAGCTCGAACTCGATTTCCCGCACCGAATCCTCGATGAACTTGGTCGAGTCCATGGTGACTTGGATGGTCATCCCCTCGGGAAGGGTTTCCTGGAAGTCCGCGACGGCCGCCCGCGCCCTCTTGGCCACGGACACGGCATTGGCCCCTCTCTGCTTCTTCAGAGCGACTCCCTGGCCCTGGACGCCGTTCATTCTGGCGATTCGCCGGACGTCCTCGAAACCGTCCTCGACGAGAGCCACGTCGCTGATATAGACCGGGCTTCCGTTCACCTCCCGGATGACGATGCGGCGGAGCGTCTCGAGGTCAATGGCTTCTCCCAGCACCCGGACGTTCATCTCCCGTCCCGTCGTCTCGAGCCGTCCTGCCGGGAGCTCGACGTGTTCCCGCTGCAGAGCGGCGATGACATCTCTCACCGTCAGGTTCCTCTCGTCGAGCTTGGTGGAGTCGAGCCAGACCCGGATATTCCGGTCCAGGGCGCCCATCATCGTGATCTCGCCGACCCCCGGTATGGTCTGGAGCCTCTCCTTCAGGCCGTACCTCACGTAATCGCTCAGCACTCGCAGCGGGAAAGGCCCCGCCAGCGATATGAATATGATCGGCTGGTCCTCGGGGTTGCTCTTGGAGATGATGGGCGGGTCGATGTCCCGCGGCAGCCTCCGCTGCGCCTGGCTCACCTTGGCCTGGACGTCCTGAAGGGCGAAATCCACGTCTCTCGAGATGTCGAGCTCGAGGGTGATCCAGGCGGACCCCATCCGGCTGTAAGAGGTGAGGCTGCGGATGCCCTCGACCTGGACCAGGGCTTCTTCCAGGATCTCGACGACATCGTTCTCCATGACCTCGGGGGCGGCCCCCTCCCAGGTGACCGACACGCTGATATTGGGGAAATCGACATCCGGGAACTGGCTGATGCCGATGCGCGAGGCGGCCACGATCCCGAAGACGATGGTCGCGGCCATCAGCATCCAGGCCAGGACCGGCTTCCTGACGCAGGTTTCAGTTAGATTCACGGGACTGCTCCTCTAGGGCGCCTTTTTCTCGATCGGTTTCTGGGAAGGCGATTCGGCCTGTTTCTCCCCCGGCTGGATGATCCGGACCGGGACTCCGTTCCGGAGGGCTTCGCCTCCCCGGACGACGAGCATCTCGCCGGCCTTGAGCCCGGACGTCACCTCGACGAGCCCCTCGGCCGTCCTCATCCCCAACGTCACCACGCGCTCCGTCGCCGCGTCGCTCTCGACTACGTAAGCCAGGAATCCGCGCTCGCTGGGCCGGACCGCCGTCTGGGGAACGACCGGCGCTTCCCGCGCCCCGCTCACCGGCACCGTGATCTCGGCGAAAGAGCCGGGCCTGAGAATCTCGTTAGAGCTTTCCTTGATCTCGGCGGTGATGTCGACCATGCGGGAGCTCTCGTCGGCCGACTCGGCAACGTGGACGATCTTGGAGGTGAATTCCTGGTCGACCTCCCTGATCCTGAAATTGGCCGCCTTTCCGACCGCGATCCGGGCCGCATCCCGCTCCGGCACCTTGAACCGGAGGAGCAGCGGGTCCCGCCGCACCAGCGTCGCCATGACCGTCCCCACCTGGATGTACTCGCCGGTCTGGACGGTCCGCGTCTGGAGGATGCCATTAAAAGGCGCCTTCACGTAGGCGTCCCTCAAGTTGAGCTGCGCCTGGTCGAGCGCTGCTTTGTTCTGGGCCACTTCGCTCGCCGCCACCAGCACCTTGGTCTTCCAGGTCTCGATCTCCTCCCCCGGGATGAGCCCGGGCGTCTCGTTGACGACCGTTTGGCGCCGTTTTAATCCGGCTTCGGCATCGGCCTTCGACGCCAGGGCCTTTTCGTAGTATGCCTGGGCGGCTTCTACCGCCAGCTTGTAGCGCTCGGGCTCGATCTCAACGAGGACCTGGCCCACCTTGGCGAAATTCCCCTCGGCGAAGAGGACCCGGTCCACGACCCCGGCCACCCGCGCGGTCACCTGGACTTTCTCGAAGGCCTCGATCGAGCCCACGGCGGCAACCGTATAGACGAGCGACCTGACCTCGACCGGTTGGACCTCGACCGGGTAGGCGATCGCCGATTTATCCATGGGCGACCCGGCTTTTCCCGACTTGGCCGGCTGCTGGCCCGCCGCTCCCGCGGCGCTGGCCGCACCCGGGGTCCCCGGTGTGCTCTTGGCAGCTTCCCCGCTGCCTTTCTTGCATCCAACCGATATCAAGCTCAGCGCCACAACGACGATCAATCCCAATAGGAGGTTCTTCTTGTTCACAGGTTCGGCTCCTTACCAAACGGGTCTAATCCCAAAGCGGCCTCGAAATTCAGGTAGGCGATGGCGAGACCGTATCTTTCTCT
>DAIPLF010000244.1:0-4210 GCA_036769375.1 Candidatus Aminicenantota bacterium
CCTCTTACGCGCTGGAGCTCCGAGGCTTCGGGGGAACGCCGGATAGGCCCCGTGGTCACGTCGCCTCATTCCGGGTCTGGGACCGCGACATCCTGGAGCTTCGGGACGTCATTGGCCGTGACCATCCGGGCAGGAAAGTCTTCCTGCTCGGCGAGAGCATGGGCAGCCTCATCGCTTTCAACTTGGCCGGCCGCTATCCCGACCAGTTCTCCGGCCATGTCCTTATCGCCCCGTCTTTCAAGAACGGGATGAAATTCCCTATGAGCGCTTACCTCAAGCTCGTCCTGTTCGGGTTGTTCAATCCAAAGCTCATGGTCGACGTCCCTTTCACTTCTGAGATGCTCACCCGCGACCCAGAATATCTTCGGGTCATGAACGCGAATCCGGACGAGATCCGGATCGCCAGCCTGAGACTCCTCTGCGGCTTCTTGCCCGAACAGGCCCGCGCCCAGCGGCTGGCCAAGAAGCTTTCAGTCCCGACCCTCTTCCTCATTCCGGGCATCGACCACCTCGTTGACGAGCGGGCCAGCCGGAAGATCTTCAAGAAGATCGTATTTGCGGACAAGACGCTCATCGAATATCCCGACATGCTTCATGCCCTCTCGCTCGACATCGGCCGTGAAAACGTCTTCCGGGACATCCTCGATTGGGCAGAACAGAGGTTCTGACGTGATCCACATCCTGGCCATCGACCAGGGCACGACCGGAAGCCGGGCGATTGCCTTTGACCGGCGCGGCCGGACGGTCGCCTCAGCTTACGAAGAGTTCCCCCAGTATTTCCCCCGTCCCGGCTGGGTCGAGCACGACCCCGAGGAGATCTGGCGGAGCGTCTACCGGACCATCCAGAAGGTCCTGGCGACAGTCCCGGCTAGGACCATCGCCGCCCTCGGCATAACCAACCAGCGCGAAACGACCGTTCTCTGGGACAGGAGGTCGGGGCGTCCCGTCGCCAACGCCATCGTCTGGCAATGCCGCCGCACCTCCGGGCGCTGTCGCGAGCTCGCGGCCGAGCGGGGGACCAGCCGGATCATCCGGAAGAAGACCGGCCTTCCGGTCGATGCCTATTTTTCGGCGACCAAGGCCGAGTGGATGCTCGATCGGGGCGGCCTGCGGGCGCGCGCCGAACGCGGGCGGCTCGCTTTCGGGACCCCGGACTCCTGGGTCCTCTGGAACCTCACGGGTGGCGCGAGCCATGCGACAGACCCGACCAACGCCTCCCGGACCATGCTCTTCAACATCCGAAAACTCCGTTGGGACGCCGACCTCCTCGCTCTGTTCGGCATCCCCTCCGCGATCCTGCCGAGTGTCCTGCCCTCCTCAGGGGAGTTCGGCCGGACCGTCCGCTTAGGCCGGCTGCCCGCGGGCCTTCCGATCATGGGGATTGTTGGAGACCAGCAGGCGGCGCTCTTCGGCCAGGCCGGGTTCCGGCCGGGCGCGATCAAGAACACCTACGGGACGGGCTCCTTCATCCTTCTGAACACCGGCCGCGAGCTCGTCGAGTCCAAGCATGGTCTCATCACGACCGTCGCCTGCGGCCCCGCTGGGAAGGCCGTCTATGCTCTCGAGGGGTCCGTGTTCGTCGCTGGCGCGGCCGTCCAGTGGCTGCGTGATAAGCTCGGCCTTCTCGGCTCCTCGGCTGACTCGGAAGCGGCGGCGGAGGCCGTTAAAGACAACGCCGGAGTCTATTTTGTCCCGGCCTTCGTGGGCCTCGGCGCGCCATATTGGGACGCGGACGCCAGAGGTGCCATTGTCGGGTTGACCCGCGGCGCCGGCCGCAACCATCTCGTCCGCGCGGCCGTCGAAGCGATGGCCTATTCGACCCGCGATGTCCTCGAAGCCATGCGCCAGGATTCCGGACTTAAGATCCGGGAGCTTCGGGTGGACGGCGGCGCCTCGGTCAACGATTTCCTCTGCCGGTTCCAGGCCGATATCCTCGGCGTTCCGGTCGTCCGTCCGAAAGCGGTGGAGACGACCGCGCTCGGCGCCGCCTATCTTGCCGGGCTGGGAGTAGGATTGTGGGATTCGACGGCGGCCATCGAGCGGCTGGTTGTCAACGAGAGGAAGTTCAAGCCGGCCATGACCCGCGGCCAGGCCGACAGGCTCTATGCCGGCTGGAAAGCGGCTATCCGCAAGGCCCGGGCACCTTGAGTGGAAGGAGACGGAACCTTTTGCCTCGCTCCTCAAGGGTGACCTCAAGTCCGCCCTCGCTGGCGGTGAACCGGCCGCTTTACAGATCCTTATGGCCACGCACGCAGGTATGACGACCGAGGAGTTTGCGAAAATCGTCGGGGATTGGGTGGCGACGGCGAAGCACCCGAAAACCGGCCGGCTTTACACTGAAATGGTCTATCAGCCGATGCTCGAATTGCTCGCCTACCTGCGTGACAACGGCTTTAAGGCCCGATGCCGAGCGCGAGTGGGCTTATGACAAAACGGCCTTTATCGGCCGCCTCGACAAGGCGCTCGATGAGGCGAAGGAGAAAGGCTGGACGGTCATTAGCATGAAGGACGATTGGAGCCGCATCTTCCCGTTTGAGACAAAATGAACCTTGAGGTCCCGCCGGCATTCCATGTTATGGCGAAGCCTACAGGTTCGGCCTGCAACCTGAATTGCGAGTATTGCTTCTTCCTGAAGAAGGAAAAACTTTATCCGGGAAGTCATTTCCGGATGTCAGACGAGGTCCACGAGTCGTATATCCGGCAGTTGCTTGAAGCCCACCAGGTCCCGCAGGTGACGGTCGCCTGGCAGGGCGGCGAACCGACCTTGATGGGGCTCGATTTCTTCAAGCGGTCGGTCGAGCTCCAGAAAAAATACGCCAAGCCCGGCACCCGGATCGAAAATACCTTCCAGACGAACGGTATCCTCCTAGACGATGAGTGGTGCCGGTTCTTTCATGAGAATAACTTCCTTATCGGCTTGAGCATCGATGGGCCCAGGGAGCTTCACGATTTCTATCGCAAAGACAAGGGAGGACATGGGACCTTCGACCGGGTGGTACACGCGGTCCGAACGCTTCAGGCGCATAGGGTGGAATTCAACATCTTATGTACCGTGAACTCGCAAAACTCCAAACGTCCCCTGGACGTTTATCGGTTTTTCAGGGATGAGCTTCGGGCGGGCTACGTCCAGTTCATCCCGATCGTCGAGCGGGACAACGAGACGGGATACCAGGAAGGCAGCCGGGTCACGGACCGGTCCGTCGAGCCCGAGCAATGGGGAAATTTCCTTATCGCCATCTTTGATGAGTGGCTGAAACGGGATGTCGGGACGACTTTTGTCCTTAACTTTGACGGTGCCCTGGCCGGCTGGCTGGATATGGCGGGGACAGTCTGTATCTTCGGGCCCACCTGCGGCCTGGGGATGGCCCTGGAGCATAACGGAGACTTCTACTCCTGCGATCACTTTGTCGAACCGGGCTATCTCCTCGGGAACATCCTTAAAACTCCGCTGGTCGACCTTGTGGCTTCTGAGAAGCAGAGGAAGTTCGGGGAGGACAAAAAAGCTACGCTGCCCAGGACCTGCCTGGAGTGCGAGTTCCTACGCGTCTGCCATGGCGAATGTCCCAAGAACCGTTTCGTCGCGACACCCGAAGGAGAGACCGGACTGAATTATCTCTGCGGCGGGTATAAGGCCTTCTTCAAGAATGCAGACAAAGCGATGCGGATCCTGGCCGACCTGCTTCGCCAGGACCGGTCGGCCTCTGAGGTTATGGCCATCCTGGCAAGAGAGGAAATGGATTTCAAAGCGAAACTGGCCAGGTCAGGGAGAAATGATCCCTGCCCCTGCGGCAGCGGGCAGAAGTTCAAAAAATGTCATGGTAAATAAAGCCTAAACCATAGAGGAGGACCGTTCGGGTTCGAGTAGAGAATCGAACGGAACGAGCGAGAAACTCGAGATCGCCGCCCGGTACAGCCCCTCTTCGGGGACATCTTGAACCGCCGCCTTATCTGGCTGAGCGGCCAGTGACGAGGCCAGAAGTAAGACGGCAAACAGAAGGGACCCTGTTTTAGGCATCATGAGATCCTCCATAGAAGAGACAATTCATAAGAGATCTCGGTCCTCCGCCGGCATCAGCTTGCTTTATAGAGATCCATGTGGATCGTGAGGTACCAGGCATACTGGACTTTCAGGCGAACGATTCGATCCTTGAAAGGACCGTCCTTGCTCAGCCAGATGCGGATATCGCCCTTCTTTTTCTTGACCAGGGGC
>DAIPLF010000245.1:0-4201 GCA_036769375.1 Candidatus Aminicenantota bacterium
GGTTTGACCCCGGTTTGTCTTTATGGTATAAATCATCGCTTCATCACACAAGAGAGTAAGGACGATGCCGAAAGTTTGCCATGTTTGCGGAAAAGGCCCGGCCTTCGGGCACAGCGTTAGCCATTCCCACAAAGCCTCACCCAAGAAGTGGAAGCCGAACCTCCAGCAGGTCAAGGCCCAGACCGCGGCGGGGGTTCGGAAGATCTGGGTATGCACTCGCTGCCTGCGCTCCGGCAAAGTGGCCAAAGCCGCTTGACCGCCGGCTTAGGCTTTCTCGACGCTGATAATCCCTTTGATCCCTGAGATCTTCTTGGTAATGGTCTCGAGATGCTTGATATCCCTGATCAGGATGCTCAGCTTGATCTCGGCCCTCTTGCCGGGTTGAGCGAGGACTTCGGCCTTGGTGATGTTCCCCCCGAGCGCGGCGATCCCGGTGGCGACCTTGCCCAGGATGCCAGGAGCATCTTCGGCGATGATCAGCATCCGGCTTCCGTAGGGCCCTGCCGAAGCGGAGTCCCAGGAGACCTCCACCATCCTTTCATTGCTCAGGACCTCTTTGCTGACAAGCGGGCAGCGGGTCGCGTGGATGGTGATGCCACGGCCTGACGTCATGTAGCCGACGATCGGCTCGCCTTTGATCGGGGCGCAGCAACGGGCCAAATGGTAGGCCTCCCCGGCAGCCCGGCCGACGGCGATGCCGGCGTCAGTCCGGCCGCTGACCTTGTCCACGAATTTTCTGAACAGCCGCTCCTTCCGCTCCCTAGGCTCTGTTTCCGGGCTGAGCTTGGCCATGAATTTCTTGTTGACCACGACCCGGCCCAGCCCGACGAGGGAGAAGAAATCCTCCAAGTTCTTGATCTTGAAAGGCAGGACCTCGGCCAGCCGGCGGAGGAGACTTTCCTCTTTGAGGAGCCCGGCGGGGAGCGCGAAGCGCCGGGATTGCCGCTCCCAGATCTTCCGGCCCAAGGCTCCGCTCCTGAACTTCTCCTGCTGGTTGAGCCAATGCTTGATCTGGTGGCGGGCTCCCGAGGTAAAGACCATGTTCAGCCAGCTGCGCCGGGGCGCTCTTTCGGGAGAAGTGATGACCTCGACGATATCGCCGGTCTTGACGATCGCTTTGAGAGGTACGACGCGGCCGTTTATGATCGCGCCCGCGGCATGAAGCCCGATCTCGGAGTGGACCTTGAAGGCAAAGTCAAGCACCGAGCCGCCGAGGGGGAGCGTGATGACTTTGCCCTTCGGGGTGAAGGCATAGACTTCCTCTGGGATCAGGTCGGTCTTGAGGTTCTTCAGGAACTCGCGCGGGCTCTTCTGCTCTTTGTAGAGGTCGACCATCTCCCGGAGCCATTCCAGCCGTTTGTCCTCGCGGACCAGGCTCGACGCGTCCTGTTCCTTATATTTCCAATGGGCCGCGATCCCGTTCTCCGCCAGGTTGTGCATGTCCTGGGTCCGGATCTGGATCTCGAAGGTCTGCTTGTCATCGGTGAGGATGGTCGTATGCAGGGCCTGGTAGAGGTTGGGCTTCGGCATGGCGATGAAATCGTGGAACCGCTGCGGCAGGGGCGGCCATTTTTGGTGGATGATCCCCAGGGCGGCATAGCAGTTTTTGATCGTATCGGTGATGATCCGGAGCGCCTTGAAATCGAAAACCTGGTCGAAGTCGATCTCCCGGCGTCTCATTTTGTCGTAGATGCTGTAGTGGCGTTTGATCCGGGATTGGATCTCTACCGGGATGCCGTTGTCTTTCATCAGTTGTTCCAGGACGTCCTTGAACCGGGCGAGCTCGTCCTCCGCCTTCTGGCGCTGCGGAGCCACGAGCGAGGCGATGCGGAAATAGGCGTCCGGATTGACGTAGCGGAATGAGAGATCCTCAAGCTCGGCCTTGATCCGGCCCATCCCCAGGCGGTTGGCGATCGGGGCATAGATGTCCAGAGTCTCTTTGGCAACCTGTTTTTGCTTTTCTTCGGGAAGGAACTTGAGGGTTTTCAAGTTGTGGATGCGGTCGGCCAGCTTGATGAAGATGACCCTGAGGTCATTGATCATCGTCAGGATGATCTTGCGTATCGTCTCCGCCTGGCGGACCTCCGGGGAGGATTCCTGGACCCGGCTCATCTTGGTGACCCCCTCCACCAGATCGGCCACCTCCTGGCCGAAGTTGTCCCGGAGGTCGGCGGAGGTAACGTCGGTGTCTTCCAGGACGTCATGGAGGAGGCCGGCGATGAGGGTGGTGTCGTCCAGCCTCAAGTCGGCCAGCATGTTGGCCACTTCCAGGGGGTGGCTGAGATAGGGCTCCCCGGAGCGCCGCGTCTGCCCCTTGTGCGCTCTGGCCGCAAAGACGTAGGCCTTCTTGAGCTGGTTGACCTCTTTCTCGCTGTAAGAGGCGGAGACCTTGTCCAGGATGTCGTCAAACCGGATCATGGGCTTGGCGTCCCTCCCTGTCCAGGATCCAATCGGCGGCCTGGAGGATATTCTCGGCCACATGGGCCGGCTCGATCCCCCGTTCCCGGAGTACCGCAAGCGACTCCCGGCCGGAGCCCGTAAGGACGAGCACCGGGACCGCCCGGATGTTCATCCCGAAAATCACGTCTTCGGTCTTGTCTCCCACCATGTAGGACCTGCCGAGGTCGAGCCCGAGCTCGGCTTCCGCCCGCAAAGCCAGGCCGGTCTTTGGTTTACGGCAGTCGCAATCCTCGCCGTATCGGGGGTCAGCGGCCAGGGCATAATGGGGGCAGAAGTAAATGGCATCGAGACGGGCACCCTGGCTGGCGAACGAGGAACTCAGGCGGGCGTGGATCTCGTCCAGGGCGTGCTCGGTCAGCAACCCCCGCCCGACCGCCGATTGGTTCGTGACGACCACGGTCAGCAATCCAGCGCGGTTGAGCTTTCTTACCGCCTCGAAGCTTTCCGGGTAAATGGCGATCTCCTCGTACCGGGACGGGTAGGCTGAATCGACGCTCAGCGTACCGTCACGGTCCAGGAAAACGGCCCTTTTCTTCATCTCCACAGGGCCTCGCCCGCCAGGTAGACTTCTTCCGGTTCGATCAGGTTCAGGCAGCGGTGGTCATAGGGGCACTTGCGGTAAGAGCAGGGCCAGCAGGGTACATCCTTCTTGAAAACAGCCGCGGGTTGTTCAAAGGGGCCGGTTATCGCTGGGTCGGTAGGACCGAAGATCCCCACGACCGGAACATGGAGGGCGTTGGCCAGATGCATCGGGCCGGAATCATTGGAGACGAAGAGACGAGCCAAGCTGATCAGGCCCTTGAGCTCGGGCAAGGTCGTCTTTCCAGTCAGGACAAACGGCTTTTTGGCCAGAGAAGCGGAGATCTTGGCGGCGATGTCGGATTCCGCGGCCGAGCCGATGACGACGACCGCGGCGCCTTTTCTCTCCTGGAACAGCGCAGCGAGCGCCGCAAACCGGGAGGCCGGCCATCTTTTCGCCGGGCCATAGCCGGCGCCCGGGCTGAGAACGAGGAGGGGCTGCCGCAGATCCACTCCCAGCCCTTCGAGATAACGCCGCGCCCGGTCCCTTTCTTCCTCTGTCACTGGCAGCCGCAGAACGGGTGGACCAGCCTTAAGGCCGAGCCCCGCGACTAGGTCAAGATAATAGTGGACCTGATGGCGGGGGGAATCGCGCTTGGTCTTGCGGACGCCCTTGGTCAGGAGGAGCGCTCGGCCGTCGCTCGCATAGCCCCATCTCTGGGGGATGGCGGCCAGGAAGAAAAGAAGCGCCGAGCCGAAGGAGTTGGTCAGCAATATCCCGACATCGAATCTCTCCGCCTTGAGCCTGCGAGATGCGGCCCGGACAGTTTGGATATCGTCGGCGGGAGAAAGGGAAACGACGCCCGCGATCCTCCCGTCGGAGCTGAAGAGGTCCTTGACCCTCTCGGCGGCGCCCAGCCACAGCTCGGCCTGGGGAAAGTTGGCGGCGATGCTTTCGATCGCCGGCCCGGCAAGGACGGAATCGCCTACCCAATTGGGCACGCGGATGAGGATTTTCATTGTCACCATTTTATTCTTTGGCCGAGCGAGATGTCAAAACAGGCTCGGGGCAGTGGCATCGAAACCACGCCCGTTTTCTCCCAGCGCGGAAAACGGGCTCGATTCGTCGTTCGCTCTTCTCTCCCTTCGGTCGAGAAACCATGCCCCCTCACTCCTCATACGGGTTTCTCCGCCGCTGCCCCTCGCCTCCCCTAAAAATGGA
>DAIPLF010000246.1:0-4194 GCA_036769375.1 Candidatus Aminicenantota bacterium
AAGGGCGCCATCCCCCCGCCCGACGCCCTCCACGTCAGCTATATCCATTCCCCCATCCGCTATGCCTGGAACCAGTATTTCGCCTATTTCTCTCCGCAGCAACTGTCCTTTTTTTCGCGCCGCTTCATCCCTCTGGTCATGCACCGGATGCGAATCTGGGACGAGTCGTCCGCTGCCCGGGTCGACCATTTTGTGGCTAACTCCGATAACGTCGCCCGGCGGATCCGGAAGTACTACCGCCGGGAGGCCGACGTTATCCGCCCGCCGGCGGACACCGAGTTCTTCCGGCCTGCCGATTCGCCGAAAAGCGCTGATTTTCTGATCGTCTCAGCGCTTGTCCCCTACAAGAGGATCGACTTGGCCATCGCGGCCTTCAACAACTCGGGAGAGAAGCTCAAGATCGTCGGCACCGGCCCCGACCTTGGGAAGCTCAAAAAGATGGCCCGCCCGAATATCGCCTTTCTCGGTCAGGTCCCGGCAGAAGACCTCCTGGTCCTCTACCGCAAGGCGAGGGCGCTCATCCTTCCGGGCGAAGAGGATTTCGGGATCGCGGCCGTGGAGGCCCAGGCCTGCGGCACTCCGGTGATCGCCTTTGGTCGAGGCGGCGCCCTGGAGAGTATCCTCCCGGGGCAGACCGGCCTCCTTTTTCCCGAGCTCACCACCTCGAGCCTGCGCGCCGCCCTTGACAAATTCCGGAGCCTGAAATTTAATGAGGCCATCATCCGTTCGCAGGCCGAGAAGTTCTCCCGGCAGGCTTTCAGGCAGAAGCTAGCGGCCTATCTCGAACTAAGATGGACTGAATTCAAGGGGAAGCGGTGATCCAGAATAAGCGTTCTGGCCTGATCGGGCTCTTCGTCGTCAGCGATGCGCTCAGCATCGTCGTTTCTTTTTTCTATTCTTACCTTTTTCGGTTTTACGCCTATATCATCCCCGTCGACCCGGCCAAGGGCATCCCCCCTTTCCGGCAATATGTGATCGTCTTCCCTCTGTTTCTGGCCACCCACCTCCTGATTTTCTATTTTCAGGGATTTTACAAGACCCGCCTCCAGCGGGCCAGGATCGATGACTTCCTGGCCATCTGCCTTAACGCCGTCCTGACCATCGTCATCGATGTGTTCGGGATCATGAGCTACCTTTACAGCTACAGCCAGGGCCCCCGGCCGCTCTTCCGCGTGAGCTTTAAGATCTCGCACGGATTCCTGGCCGTCTATTTCATCGTCGTCATCTTCATGATCACCTTTCTCCGCAACCAGATCTACTTTTATATGAAGAGGCGGTACGCCAAAGGGCTGAACCTGCAGAATGTCCTCGTGATCGGGGCAGGAGAGATGGGCCGGGCGGTGGCCCAGAAGGTCCTTGTCTACAAGGACCTCGGTTTCCGGCTCAGGGGTTTTCTTGACGACGACCGGCCTGTCGGCGAGAAGGTTGAGATCGACGGGGACGTGGAGGTGCTCGGCCGCCTGGACGACCTGGGCCGGATCCTGGAGAAGGGGGAGATCAGCGAGGTCTTTGTCGCCCTTGATCTGAACAATTACGGCAAGATCATGGAGACGATCAAGATCGCCAACCAGTATGTGGTCAACATCCGCCTGATCCCTGATGTGTTCCAGCTTCTCACTCTGAAGGCCAACATCCAGGACCTGGACGGATTCCCGGTCATCTCGATCGACGATGTCGCCTTGAAGGGCGTCAAGAGCATGGTCAAGCGGCTGGTGGACATCGTCGTTTCTTCCCTGGGCCTGATCATCCTTTCGCCTGTTTTCCTCGTGGTCGCCGTTCTGGTCAAGCTGACCTCCCGGGGGCCAGTCTTCTACCGGCAGGAGCGGATGGGCCTGGACGGCCGCCGCTTCCGCATGATCAAGTTCCGGACGATGGTCCGCGACGCCGAAGGAGAGACCGGCCCGGTGATGAGCCATCCCGGTGACCCGCGGATGACCACGGTCGGGCGCTTCCTCCGCAAGCTCAGCATCGATGAATTCCCCCAGCTCGTCAATGTGTTCAAAGGGGAAATGAGCCTGATCGGCCCTCGTCCGGAGCGGCCCGAATTCGTCAGGGAATTCGCCGGCCAGATCCCCAATTATATGCTTCGCCACAAGGTCAAGTGCGGCATCACGGGCTGGGCCCAGGTCCACGGCCTGAGGCAGGACACGCCCATAGATAAACGGATCGAGTACGATTTTTTCTATATCCAGAACTGGTCTTTGGGCCTCGACCTCAAGATCATCTGGATGACCCTGCGCAGAGGGTTCCTCGACCGGAGCATTTAGGCGCGGCGGCCTGAGCTCCAGCTGAGGCTTCGGCGGAGACCATGAACCTGATGATTTTGGAAGAGCTCGTCATCCTCCTGGCAGTCTCCATCCTTGTCATATTCATCTCTCACCGGGTCAGGCTTCCTTCCGTTGTCGGATTTCTCCTGACAGGGATCCTGATCGGACCCGGGGGATTCTCTCTGGTCAAAGATACGGAGACGATCGCGGTCCTGGCCGAGATCGGCGTGGTCATGCTTCTCTTCATGATCGGCCTGGAATTCACGCTGGAAAGGCTTAAGCGGATCCAGAGGAATTTCTGGGTTGGAGGCGGGCTTCAGGTCCTGCTGACCATCGCTGCGGCGCTCGTTATCCTCGTCGTCTTTAAGGTCCCAGCGAAGGACGCGGTGTTCTATGGATTTCTCATCTCCCTGAGCAGCACCGCCGTCGTCCTGAAGATCCTCTCGGACCGGGGCGAAACCGACGCCCCCCAAGGCCGGATCTCTCTGGGCATCCTGATCTTCCAGGACCTGGCGATCGTTCCCATGGTCGCCATGGTCCCCGTTCTGGCCAATGTCCGCTCCGCTTCGACGGGTGCCATCCTGTCCCGGTTCCTGCTCAGCGGGGCCGCCATTGTGATCGTTTTTGTGGTTGCCAGGTATCTCATGCCGCGGGCCCTTCATCTTGTCGTGAAAACGCGGATCCGGGAGGTCTTCCTCATCACCTCACTCTTCGTCTGCCTGGGCATGGCCTGGCTGACCTCCGCGCTCGGGCTTTCGCTGGCTCTGGGCGCTTTCCTGGCTGGGGTTATCATCTCGGAATCCGAGTACAGCCACCAGGTGGTTTCTGATATCCTGCCGTTCAAGGATGTGTTCAACAGCCTCTTTTTCATCTCTATCGGGATGCTCCTCCACACCGGGACCGTCTGGCGCTCCCGAGTGCTCATCGTTGCGCTCGTGCTCTCCATCCTTATCCTGAAGGCGCTCATCATCATCCTGACTGTGAGGATCCTGGGCTACAGCTCCCGGATATCGCTGCTCACGGGCCTTGCTCTGGCCCAGATCGGGGAATTCTCCTTCGTCCTGGCAAGCGTCGGCCGGTCGAACGGTTTGCTGCCGGAGAATATCTTCCAGATCTTTCTTGCTTCCTCGATTCTGACCATTCTGGCGACGCCCATCCTTATCCAGGTCTCGCCGCTCCTGGCGGACAGGATGGAGCGGACGTTCAACTGGGGCAGCCAAGCCCTCGAGGTCGGAAAAAGGCCGGCGCGAGACCTTCAGGACCATGTGATCATCGCCGGTTACGGGCTGAACGGCCGGAACCTGGCCCACGTCTTGAAGGAGGCGGGGATCAGCTATGTGATCCTGGAGCTCAATCCCGAAACGGTCAAGAAAGCCGTGGCAGATCGTGTGTGCATCATCTTTGGGGACGTGGCGAGCCGCACGATACTGAAGGAAGCGCTGATCGAGAGGGCCAGGAGCATTGTCTTTGCCATTTCCGACCCGGCGGCGACCCGCCGGGGAGTCAGGCTGGCACGGGAATTGAACCCGGAGATGTTCATTCTCGTCCGGACTCGGTATGCCTCGGAAATCGACGAGCTCTACAGCCTCGGCGCCAATGACGTCATCCCGGAGGAATTCGAGACTTCGATCGAGATCTTCACCCGGGTGCTGGACCGGTATCACATTCCCCGGAACATCATCGATGCCCAGGTCAGAGTTCTCAGGGGCGAATGCTACGGGCTGCTCCGGGGCACGTGCGAAGCCGTCAAACCGTCTGCGGAGCGTATCGCCGACTTCCTCTCGGCCGGGACGGCCGAGACTTTCTATGTGACGAGGGGATCGTGGCCGGCGGGCAAAACGCTTCGGGGGATCGACCTCCGGAAGAAGACGGGCGCCACCGTGATCGCCGTGGTCAGGGGCGATGACTCGTTCGCCAGCCCCGGCGC
>DAIPLF010000247.1:0-4188 GCA_036769375.1 Candidatus Aminicenantota bacterium
TGCTGGAGACGGATCTTCTCGGTGATGTCCTCGAAGACGATGATCGTTCCGTAGGGGACCATTTGGTTGTCGAACAGAGGCGTCTTGGCGATATCGAAGATCCTCTTTTCCCCGTCCGCCAGCTCCAATGTGATCTCGCTGAGAAGCCGAAAATCCTGTTGCGTGTCGCTGGGGAAGAGAGCCAGGAAATTCGCCGGGCCCAGAACCTGCTGCAGCTCCTGCCCGAGGACCCGGCCTTTGGCCAGAGAGAAGGTGCCCTCCAGCACCCGGTTCCAGCCGATGATCTCTCCCTTCCGGTCAAGCACCGCAACTCCCACGGTGAGGCTCTCGATGATGTTCTCGCTGTAATCCTTGAGCCTCTCGAGTTCGAGGGCGCGAACGCTCGCCTGCTGATAGAGGGAGGCATTCTCGATGGCCAGGGCGACCGGAGAGGAGATCGTCGTCAGGAGGTCCCAGTCCTCGCTGTTGAGGAGCGAGTTGTCGAATTTTTTCCCCATGCCCAGACAGCCGATCAAGTTCTTCTCAACCTTGAGGGGAAGAAAGTGCACGAATCCCAACGAGACCAGCTCCTCGTTGCCCTTGTAGAGCTCCCTCCTTTCGGACAGGGAATCGATGGCGACGTACTCTTTCTCTCTCAGAATGCCGTAAAACTTCGGCTCGAAGGTGATGGCCGGGGGCAGAGACTGCGATTCCCCCCTGGCACTCGTCAGGATGAAGGTCCGGCTGTCGGCCTGTTCAGGGAGAAGGAGGGCCAGGGTTTTCAGAGATAAGGCGTTGCTGATAAGGTCCAGGAGCGATTGGGAAAGCCTCTGGAGGCTCCTCTCCCGGCTGAGCTCCTTGCTGATCGTGAGGAGCGTCTTCCGGTATTTGTAGGAACGCCTGTAGAAAAAGCGGTCGAAGAGCGAGCTGATCAATTTCTTCAGGGGGGTGAAAAGCGTCCCTCCCAGGATGATCGCCAATATCCCCAGGATGAGGACGTTGAGCTTGTTCTCAGAAAAAACTTGAGTCCGAGAGCTGAGGACAAGATACAGGCAGGCCAGAAAGAAATAGGAGAAGATCAGGGTGGCCGCTTTCTTGAGCAAGACTTCGAAATCCATCAGCCGGTAGCGCGATACCGAGTAAGCGAAGGTCAGCGGGATCAGAGCTTGGAGGAGGATGGTCAGCTCGGCGTACTGCGAGGGGCTCCGGCCAAAAGTGTAGGGGACGGCATAAAAGACGACAAAGGGAATGACCCCGATCCCCAATGCCGAGAGGATCCAGCGCAGCTGTCGTCTCAGCAAAAGGGTAGGAGGACGGCGCAGACTATGAGAAATACTCAGCAAGGTTATGACCGAATAGAGCGCGAACAGGAGGATCTCTGCCTTTTCTACGGCCCCGTAGCCGGAAAGGACCGAGCGGTCCTCCCAGCGGCTGGCCAGCGGTGAATGCAGGACCAGGGAGGTCAGAAAAAGGAGGAGGCCGGGAAGGTAGAGAAGGTAAACCGAGGACGGTTTTTCTTTGAGGATCTTCTTTCTGTGAGGAAAGATGAGGAAAAAATGGAGGAGAAGCGGGGGAAAGACCAGCAGAGCCGCCTGGTCGAGCCAATAGAAGAGGGTATCCAGGAAGTCCATCTGCCCGGTTGGAGAAAATATATAGAAGGAATAGAAGACGAGGCAGAGAAGATAGAAGGACATATAGGGCATGGCGAAGTTGCGCGGGGAGTTGAAAAAGACGACGACCGCGATGGCTAAGGTGGTCAAACCGATCAGGGCCAGATAGTAGTAGAGCAGGTTGGGCCTCTTTTGCACCGGGAAAAAGGATGGCGAGAGGATCTCCCCCGGCCGCCCGATCTGGTACTTCACCTTTTGCCCGGCCATCGCGGCGACCCAGAGGCTCCTGACAATATCGATCCGGGTGTCGATCGGGAGATCGTTGATGGCGTAGAGAATATCGCCTTTCTTGATCCCGGCCAAATAGGCGGGTCCGTTGGTCGCCACCTGGTCAGCGACGATCCGGCCGGATCTTTCCTTCCAGACGACCCCATCTGTGGGCTCCCGCCAGACGAGTTTTCGGTAGATGTTCAGTCCCCCAAGGGCAAGCAAAACAACGATCAAAAGGAGCGCGGCGAGGATTCTTTTATTCATAGGGAGGGGAATTCAAAAAATTGAATCATGCCCAGAAAAAAATTTGAGCCGTCCATCTCAGTTGAGAATATGTCTTTGTCCGGCCCGGATCGCCCACTTTATGGCCGTTTGCCGCAACAGCCTCCTCAGGGCCAGGTCCTCCTTCAGCCCGAGGGGCTTGGTGTTTCTCCCGAGAATCTGGCTCATGTAATCGCTTTTCGGCTTATTAGCCGGGTACTCCTGGGGAGAGACGGGGATATCCTGGGATAGCGAAGGCGGATTGTTCTCCTGAAGCGGGGATGCACCCAGGAGCAGGAGAAGGATGACCGGTCCGGCCCCCGCCAGCAATCGGACTTTCATTCGTTTAAACATAAGTCTTTCGCCTTTTTTTGTCAACTTTGGCCAGCCGCGGCTGACTAAATCAGGGGTGGGGGTTGGTTCTGGCAGGCGATTTCCCTTCCCGGAGTTCATTGACAAAAGGGGAGGGATAACCTAAGATGAGCGTAACTTTTTAGAGATAAACGGAGTTTTTTAGATAGAGAGATGCCCTATTTTCTGTGTCACGTAGCCACGGAAGACGGCCGCTATCTTGCGCAATCATTCCTGGCACCTTCGGCCGAAGATTGCCGAAAACACTTCGAGGGCGAGGGTTTCTGCGTTCTTTCAGTCCACAAGGACTGGAAGAGAAGGTCCATGCCCTCCCTTCCCTTCGAAAAGAAGATAAAAGACAAAGATTTCATCATGTTCAACCAGGAGCTTGTGGCGCTCCTCCGGGCTGGCTATCCCATCCTCAAGAGCCTGGAGCTCATCGCCAGCCGCACTAAGAACGTCAACCTCAAGGAACTCCTCCAGAGGATCGAGGCGGGGGTCCGGAGCGGCAAGGCCCTTTCCGAAGCCTTTGCCCCCTATGAGAAAGAATTCACCAAGGTTTACATCGCCGCCCTGATGGCGGGGGAGCAGAGCGGCAACCTGCCCGGGACCATCGGGCGATACCTTGATTACGCCAAGGTCATCGCCCAGACGAAATCGCGGATCCGCTCGGCGCTAATGTATCCCACCGTCCTGATCGTCTTCGCTCTGGTCCTGATGGGCATCCTGGTCAACTTCATCATGCCTCGCTTTGTCGGGTTCTATGCGGACTTCGGGGCTCAGCTCCCCGGGATCACCCGTCTCCTCATGTCCGTGGCCACCGCCCTCCGCATCATAGTGCCCATTCTCCTTGTCACGCTGGTCGGTTTGGTCCTGGTCCTCAGCCGGTTCAAGAAACAGGAAAAAATCGTCCTGGCACTGGAGAAGGCCAAGCTCAAGGTCCCTTACTTCAGCCGCATCCGGCTGGAAACGGCCATCTCGTTGTTCAGCCGCACCCTCAGCCTCCTCCTTGAGGCAGGGATCACGCTCCTCCCGGGGCTCCCGATCGCCTGCCAGGCCATCCCCAACAAGTTCCTGATGAAGCGGACTCAACATGTCCCTGACGACATCCGGAACGGCGGAAGCCTGTCCGATTCCCTGGGAAAGACGGGTTTTTTCACCGCCCTGGCCACCGACATGATCCGCATCGGGGAGAATTCCGCTAACCTCCACGGAATGCTCAGGGAGGTCGCGGACGTCTATGACCAAAGGATCCAATTAAGGATCAATACCTTTGTCTCCCTCATCGAACCGGTCATCATCATCTTCATGGGGCTCCTTGTGGCCCTGATGCTTTTGGCCGTGTACCTTCCGATCTTCAACATCATTCAAATTCAGAGATAAAGATGAACAAAGAAGAAACCAAGAAGACCGGCGCTTCGGAGGAAACCGAAACCCGGAAGATTGCCGAACGTTATCGGGTTCCCTACATTGACCTTTCGACCTATCCCGTCAGGCGGGAGCTCGTCCAATCATTTCCTCCGGACTTCCTCTACCGGACCAACTTCATCCCCCTCGAGGACCAGGGCAACTCGGTCAAGATCGCCATCGCCGACCCTTCGGACATCGGGACGATCGATGCCATCGAGTCCTTCCTGGGCAAGAAAGTCCAGGTGTGCGCCGCTTCCAAGCGGGCTATCCAGGAAGCCCTGCGGAAGAGCGAGACCGCCCTCCAGGT
>DAIPLF010000248.1:0-4177 GCA_036769375.1 Candidatus Aminicenantota bacterium
GCGCGCAGCCGATGACGAAGGTCTCGATGGTCGTCGCCTGCATGCGGGTCGAGCCTGTGATCGCTTGGGGACCCGTGGTCAGGTTGATCTTGGTGATCCCGGGCTCTTCGATCACCCGGCGGCTTCGGGTGAAGGGCAGCAGCCGCTCGTCCGGGTTGTTGTAGATGAAGAAGAGCTTTTTCCGGGTTTCGTCCGGGTCATAAACACCGTTCTCTCTCCACTGTTCGAGGGCCGCCAGGACGGTTCCGATGACCGAGGAGGTTTCGCCGCCTTCCGTGACGCAGATGACGACGTCGCCGCGGCGGATCCCCCGGTCGGCGAGTTGCAGACGGCCGATGAGCGGCAGGTCTTCGAATCCTTCGAGCGAGCTGATCAGGGCGCGGTCGGCGCCGGTCATCTCACCTATGAGGTCGTCTTCCACAGCGGCAGATAGCTTGGGTTCCAGCTTAGGCCAAACCTTGGTGTCGGCCTTCAACCTCTTCCAGAAGGGGCGCCAAAAAGAGCTTTCCATCTGCTTGGCCAGCCTTCCGGTCGCCCCGCAGCCGTAAATATAGATCCGACTCCGGTCAAGGACAGCCTGTTCGAGCGCCGTTACGAGCCGTTCCAAGGCCTGGCTGTCCGAGGCCAGGGCCCCCAGGCGGTCGAGAATATCATCGTCCACCGAGAAAAGCATTCTCAGCCCTTCGGAGACGTCCTTTTGCAGGCGCTCGCTGAGATTCCAGGTCTTGGGATGGCGTTGTTCGGTGAGCAGAGTGTGGAGCTGGAATTGGGTCTTGTTCTGGACGTAGTCGATGGATTCCGGGGAGGCTTCAAGCCCCAGCAGCTGGAGAAGCCCGGCCCGGGCGGACGGCGCAGGGATTTCCTGCGGCCCGGCGGCAAGTCGAGGTCCTGTTCCTATAAGAAATATAAGAACAATAAGAATCCCAAGGACGGAAGGCCGCCCTTTCCTATCCGTACTGATGCGTGTCATCGAGGATATCGGCTTTGGTCCAGTCCTGAGCCCAGCGGCTGACCCGGAAGGCCTTCTTCCCCCCTCCGGCCGTCGAACAGATGATCCGGTCCAACCCGGCGTTGATGATCATCTTCTTGCAGATGAAGCAGGGGAAGGCGTTGATCGGTTTCTCTTCATTGAAGATGGTCCCGTAGATGTACATGTTGCCGCCGAGGAGGCTCACCCCCGCCCTGGCGGCGTTGATGATGGCGTTCTGCTCGGCGTGGACGCTGCGGCAGAGCTCATAGCGCTCTCCGTGGGGGATGTCCAGCCGATCGCGCAAGCAGAACCCGTGCTCGTGGCTGCTCTTCGTTTTGCGCGGCGCTCCCACGTAGCCGGTCGAAATGATCTGATCGTCGCGGACGATGATGGCGCCGATGGACCGGCGAAAGCAGGTGGAACGGCGGGCCACTTCCTTGGCGATCCCGAGGTAGTAATCGTCCTTGGAGATCCGTTTGGCTGTCATAGGCGCTCCTCTATCTGACGATGGAGGGCCTCGAGCGACCCGTCGTTGATAAGGGTCAGGTCGGCCATCTCCAGGCAGCGGCGGATCTGTTGTCCGCCTGTCCCGCCCTCCATTTCCATCTTTTCCTTGGCCGCGAATTCTTCCAGGGTCCCGGCCGATTCCGGCCGTCCTCTTTTCCGGGCCCTCTCGTATCTCAGTTCCAGGGGCGCATCCACCGCCACCAGGATGAAATCCTTCCGCCGCCGCAGAAAGGCGACTTCGCGGGCGTTGCGGATGCTGTCGATGACGGTCGGCCCCTTGACTTTCTTCATCACCCGCCGGGCCAGCACGTCAGGCCCGTACCTGTGGCGGAGGGAGTTCCCCTCGGCGATCAGGTTGTCCCGCGTGATCGGCTCTCCCTTCCGGCGCAGTTCGTCCCTGATCTCGTCGGACAGAGAAAGGCAGGCGTACCCTTTCTTCGTCAGGTAGGCCGCCACTTCTCCTTTTCCCGCAGCGTTGGTCCCGGTGAGTCCGACGAGACGGTGATGGAATCGGGCAGGTATCCCTGTCTTGATGCGTTCCCTGGTCATCGGGATCACCCGGCAGTCGAGTCTTCCGCCTTCTTCTCCCGCCGCGTCCGGCTTTCCTTGCCAAAGAAGAAGGCGATCAGGATGCCGAGACCGTAAAGGGCCAGCATCGGGACGGCGAGGATGCTCTGGGTGATCATGTCCGGTGTCGGGGTGATCACGGCGGCGATGACAAAGACGGCCAGCACGGCGTACTTGAAGTTGCGGATCATCCAGCGGGAAGTGATGAGCCCGATCTTGGAGAGAAAGTAGACGAGCGTGGGCAGCTCAAACACGAGGGCGATGCCGAGGAGGAGCTTGAGGGAAAAGCTGAAGTAGGTGTCGACAGTCAGAACGGGAGTGAAATCCGAGCCCATTTTGAGGAAGAAGCGGCAGGCCCAGGGGAACATGACGAAATAACCGAAAGCCGCGCCGGCCAGGAAGAAAATGCTGGTGAAGGCCACAAATGGGACGACGTATTTTTTTTCTTTCTGGTAGAGACCCGGGGCGATGAAATACCACAATTGGAGGAAGATAAAAGGCGAGGTGGCGAACAGGGCGGTGAGGAAGGCGACCTTGATGTAAAGCATGAAGGGGGCGGACAGGCTGGTGAAGGCCATCTTCATCCCTTCGGGCAGGAATTGAGTGACCGGCTTGGACAGGGCCTTGAAGATGTCCTGGCTGAACATCCAGGCGGGGATGACGGCGATGAAGATGGCGACGAAGGAGTACCAGAGCCGCTTGCGCAGGTCTTCGAGATGTTCGAGGAAGGTCATCTCGTCAGGAGATTTTTTGGCCTTCCCCATCCTTTTTTTCCTCTTTTTCCTCGGGGACCTCTTTGATGATGTCCTGGGAGAGGTCCTTCTTCAGCTCGTCTTTGATTTCCTTGAATTCGCTCGCCTGGATCTCCTGTTCGATCTTGCCTTTGATCTCATCCGAAGCCCGGCGGAACTCCCGGACAGCCCTTCCGATGGATTTGCTGACCTCGGGCAGTTTTTTCGGGCCAAAGACCAGCAGGGCGATGGCCAGGATGATGAGCAGTTCCGGGAAACCGATATTGCCGAACATATTGTCCTGACCTGAACCCTTTCAAATATATCCCCCCGCCATAACCAAGTCAAGGCGGACTGGCTTTACAAGGGACAGGCTGTTTGCTAAGATAAGCCCTCTCAATGGGCATGAAAAAGAAGCTCTTCTTCGGTTTCCTCTCCCTTCTTGCGCTGGTCAGCCTTTCGGCCGGGGATGAGGACATCTGGGGCCGTTCCATCGAAAAATTCTCGAACATCCTCTCCCTGATCGAAAAGAACTACTACCGGGACGTGGATGCCGAGAAGCTCACCTATTCTTCCATCCGGGGAATGCTGGAGACGCTGGACCCCCACTCCTATTTCCTCGACCCCGACAACCTCAGCCGCATGCGCGAAGAGTACACGGGCAAATATTATGGACTGGGCATCCAGATCCAGAAGCATGAGGACAGCCTGGTCGTCATCGCCCCGATCGAGGGCACTCCGGCCAGCCGCCTGGGCATCCAGCCGGGCGATATCATTTCGGCCATCGACGGCGAGAGCACCAAGCCGCTGAGCAGCTTTGATGCCATGCAGAAGCTTCGCGGCCCCAAGGGCACCAAGGTCACCATCACGATCATCCGGGACGGGTTGGATAAGCCGCTCGACCTGACCATCGAGCGGGAAGAGATCCCCCTGCACAGCATCGCTTACTCCTTCATGATCAGCCAGGCGGCGGGATATATCTTTGTCCGGAACTTTGCCGAGACGACGACCGAAGAGTTCGAGCAGAAGATGACCGAGCTCTCCGGCCAGGGGATGAAGCAGCTGATCCTCGACCTGCGGGGAAACACGGGTGGTCCCTTCTTCCAGTCGATCGCCCTCTCCGATGAATTCCTGCCCAAGGGCGACGTCATCGTTTCCATCAAGGGCCGGAACAAGATCTACAACCGGGAGTTCCGGGCCCAAAGGGACGGCCAATTCGAGGGCCTGCCGCTGGTTGTCCTCATCAATAGGGGAACGGCCAGCGCCTCCGAGATCGTCGCCGGCGCCGTTATGGACAACGACCGGGGTTACGTCGTCGGCGAAGACTCCTGGGGAAAGGGGCTGGTCCAGACCGTCTTCCCGCTCGGGGAGAACCTGGCCGTCGCCCTGACCACGGCCAAGT
>DAIPLF010000249.1:0-4175 GCA_036769375.1 Candidatus Aminicenantota bacterium
AGTTAAGCCCTCTGGTGCCGATGGTACTGCTCGGGCAGCCGAGTGGGAGAGTAGGTAATTGCCGGGTTTATTTATCTGGGGACTGTCCCCGAACGGGGACGGTCCCCATCTCATTGCAAACGGATAAAGGTAGAGGGCACGGGCCCTGGTCGGGAAGATCGGCACACTCCTCTCCTTTATTTCGGAATATCAAATTTATAAGGAGAGTAGAGTGAACATCTACGTTGGCAACCTTTCTCGTGATGTGACTGAGTCTGACCTCAGGGAAGCCTTCCAGGGTTTCGGCGAGATCCAGACCTGCAACATCATCAAAGACAAGTTCACCAGTGAGTCCAGAGGTTTCGGTTTCGTTGAGATGCCGAACAAGGAAGAGGCCGACAAGGCCATCGCTGGCATGAACGGCAAAGATCTGAAGGGCCGCAACCTGACGGTCAACGAAGCGCGTCCCCGGACCGACAGACCCCGCACGGGCGGCGGTTTTGGCGGGCGCGGCGGCGGGCGCGGCGGTTTTGGCGGCGGCGGCGGCGGCGGAAGCCGGCGCTATTAAGTCGTCCGTCGAAAGACTGAATCCCATTTGCAAACTAGGCGGATTTCGGCTGCGGTCGAAGTCCGCCTTTTTTCTTTTCTGGTTTTAATCAAAGGAGACGAGTTTGAACATCTATGTCGGCAACCTTTCTTTCACCACGAACGAGACTGACCTGAAAGAGGCCTTCCAGGCCTTCGGCGAAGTCACGACCTGCAACATCATCAAGGACAAGTACAGCGGTGAGTCCCGCGGCTTCGGTTTCGTCGAGATGCCCAACAAGGAAGAGGCTGAGAAGGCGATCTCGATGCTGAACGGTAAGGACCTCAAGGGCCGCGCCCTGAAGGTCAACGAGGCCAAGCCCCGGACGGACCGGCCCCGCGGCGGCGGCTTCGGCGGCGGCGGCGGCGGCAGCCGCCGGTATTGATCGTTTAATAGAACGACCGGCTGAGTTGAGTCGTAAACAAGGGCGGACGCCCGGGTAGGGCAGTCCGCCCTTTTTTATTCTCGGGGGGGGATTCCCATCCGCTTTCACCGCTGGAACTTATAGCCGGACCAGGGAACGGTCAGGAGATGCCGTGGGCGGGAAGGGTTGCTTTCGACTTTGTGACGCAAGTTATGAATGAAGGTGTCAACGGTTCTCGTCGTCGGAAACTTTTCATAGCCCCAGACTTCATTCAGTATGGCGTTCCGGCTGATCACTTCGCCCTCGTGGGAGATCAGCAATTTCAGCAGCCCAAATTCCTTGGCCGTGAGGCGGAGCGCTTTTTGCCCCTTCGTCGCCGTCTGTCCCTTGAAATGGATGGTGACATCCCCGAAGGAAAATTCTTCGATCTCGACGGGCTCGGGCCGGCTCCGGCGCAAAACAGCCCTGACTCTGGCCAGGAATTCCCGCGGGCCGAAGGGTTTGAGGAGATAGTCGTCGGCTCCCAGTTCCAGCCCCATAACCTTATCCACCTCCTCTTTTTTCCGGCCGGAAATCATGATAACCGGCGTCAAGACCTTGTGTTCGCGGAGCTCCCGGCAGATCTCCAAACCGCCAAGTGAGGGAAGGGCCATGTCGAGGGCGATCAGGTCTGCGGTTCCCTTCAGTCCAAGGTCCAGCCCGTTCCTGCCGTCTCCCGTGGAGACGACGGAAAAACCGTCCTGCTCCAAGGCGATGGTTAGGGTCTGGCGCAGGACTTCATCGTCTTCGATGAGCAATATCTTCTTCATCTGAGTTTGTCCTCCGGAAAAATGATCCGAAACGTGCTTCCCCGGGGGGGTCGGCTTTCGACCCGGATTTCTCCCTGGTGGGCATCCATGATGTGTTTGACGATCTTCAGACCTAGTCCAACTCCCTTCGGGTTGACCCGGGCCGCTTCGGGGGCGCGATAGAACTTGTCAAAGATCCTATCCCTCTGCTCGGGGCTGATGCCAATTCCCCGGTCGCTGACATCGATCTCGACTTCGGCCGGTCTGGCCAAGACTTGGATCTCGATCTCCTTGTCCTCCGGCGAATACTTCATGGCATTATCGATGAGGTTGATCAGGACCTGCTTGACGGCGTCCCTGTCGACGGCCAGGAAGACGGCCTCCGGTGGAAATTTCAACTCAAGCCTGAAGCCTGCTTCCTCTATCCGGTGAAGCATAACATGGACAGCTTCTTCGACGAGCGGTCTGACTTCGGTGCTCTCAAAATGGTACGCTTTTGTCTGTTGCTCGATTTTTCCAAAATCAAGGATATTGTGAATAAGCCTGGACAGCCGGCCGCTCTCCGAGGCCAAGAGCCCGAGGAGTTCCTCCCTCTTGGCTCTGTCTCTTATCCTTTCCTTTTGGAGGAGTTCGGTGAGCCCTTGGATGGAGCTCATGGGGGTCCGTAACTCATGGGATACCGTCGAGATGAACTCCGTCTTGAGGCGGTTGATCTCGTCCAGCCTTTCCTTGGAAGCCCGCTCATAGATCACCTCTTCCCGAAGCCTGAGCATCTCTAGGCTGAGGGCGAGCTCGCCGGCCAGAGTGGAGAGGAGGTCGAGGTCGTCACCGGAATATCTCTGGCCCGACTTTTTTTCCCCGCAAATCGCAAATCCCGCGAGGGCGTGCGATTGGAAAGGCAGAGGCAGGACGATCTCCGCCGAGATCTGCAACAGAAGGTCTTCATGGGAAAAATCGACTTCCTCCTCCGTACGGGTTGCGCCGCGGCGGGCCCAGAGATGGCCGGAGGGCCGGCCAAGGAAAGCCGCAAGGTCTTCCCTGTCCCATAACCCCCGCGAGTAGAGCGGCCGATGCCCTTCAGGTCCGACTTCGTCCACCATGATCGCCATCCGTTGCATCGGGATGATGACCTCAACGTACCCGGCAAAGTCCTCGACCAAAGCCTGCCCGCTCACTGCCTTCTGGCTCAATTCACTGAACTGGAGAACGGCCCTCTTATAATCGGTGCTCTGCCGGAAGAACGAACGATCAACAAAAGCCTGGATCTTCTGCCGGGCCGGATTAAAGGCAAGGGCGGCGAGAAAGGCGCTTCCCAGCGAAACGTACGTCTCTCGGACAACGAAGACCCTGGAAAAAAGGTCGTGCAGCACGCGGACTGAAAAAAGATACACGCTGACCGTGAAGATCGTCAGAAGAGAATAGACCAGGCTGCGGTTGATAACGACCTCGACGTCGAGGAGCCGGAACCGGAGTATCGAGAGGGCAAAGCCGAGCGGGATGAAGAGGAAGAAGACGGATGAGGATTCCTCAGTAAGAAGAGGCCTGAGACCAAGGACAATAGGGAGCTGATAGATCAAGATAAATGGGCTGAGCCCGAATAACAGGCCCAGGAAAACCCATTTTATTTGAGCTTTGTGCTCCTCCAGGCTGGCGCGGCGGTAGGCCCGAATGAACTGAAGAACAGCCGGGACAAGCATGATGATCATGTAGGCGCGGAAGGCTTGGAAGACCGCCGCGTAGATCCGGAAGACATGAATGGATGACGTCAGGGCGGCGGTCAGCACGGCTGCCACAAAGAAGACGCCAAAAAGAAGCGACAGGATATAGAAAATCAGACGTTCCCGGCGCCGCGTCCGGGAAGAAAAGGAGAGGGAAAAATGGAAGAGCAGGGCCGGGGCCAGAGGATAAAAAAAGTAGAAGATGATGACGGGAATAAAGGAAAACCAGCAGTGACCCAGGATGTAGGTCCCGCCGCTCACGATAAGGGGGTAGGCAAAGACCAAGGCCAGCCAATAGAGAAGGCGTGCTTTGGGGTCTTTCCATTTCAATAGGAATACGGTGAACCCGATGAGGTAGCAGGCCAGTCCGATGAACAAGTAGATCAGGGGGAACGGCACTTTGCTGTAGAAAGCGATGATCTGGGCGCGTCTGGATTCAACGTTCCCGTCGCGGCGGACTGTGAAGGTGGCCCAATCGCCGACTTTCTTTTGAGTCAGGACGAACTCGATGTCTTTAAGCCTTTCGATATCGACATCGTCGACCCGGATAACGGATGTGGCCTGGATCCCTTCGGGAAGGCCGGGCCGTGAACGAAGCAGGAAGAACCCGTAAAGGCTGAGCCCAGCCAGAACCAGACCGCCTAAAAGGGAAAGCGCGACGAAGGGCGGGAGTTTCTGCCTCATTCCCCCATTCCCGGCCAGACTATAACATCAGAGAAGAAGTCAAGTCAACGCGGCAG